>CAZTNO010000169.1:6463-6694 GCA_964614865.1 uncultured Clostridia bacterium | reverse complement strand
GTGCGGGCCAGCGATGACCGGGCGCCGAGGAAGTTGCCCCCCTCTGCCAGCAGCCGGTCGATGTGCGGCGTGGGGCGGGAGTACCCGTTGACCCCCAGCCGGTCGGGGCGGAGCGAGTCGGAGGCCAGGATGAGTACGTTGGGTTTGTCGGAATCGCCGGCATTAGCGCGCACCGCAGCGACCGGCCAGGGCACCGCCTGCAGCTCCGACTGGGACTGCCAGGGCCTGCAC
>CAZTNO010000169.1:0-6453 GCA_964614865.1 uncultured Clostridia bacterium | reverse complement strand
CGGCCAGGGCACCGCCCACAGCAGGCACAGCGCAAGGAAGGCGCCGGCGGCCAGAGGGCGTTTCTGTCGCCAGCCCAGCGCGAAAACCGCCACCAGGAATACCCCGTCGATCAGCAGCAGCGGCAGGTATTCGGTGATGCCCAGCTGGAAGAGGCGCGGCAGACCCCCCCTGCTGTAGAGCTGATCGACGTAAAGCCCCGGGTAGAGCTTGATTGCGTGCAGCCAGAAGGCGAGCCAGACTCCGCCGTTCCAGAGCAGGATGGACCCGGTGCGGCATAGCCGGAGCCAGGCGGCGAACAGGCCGAGGAGGGTGGCCAGGGCCAGGTAGATCCCCAGGATTTTGAGGTTGAAGCCGATGATGTCGCCGCGGTACTGGGAGAAGACGACCTTCTCGATGGCGGCGTCCCGTTCCCCCATGTACGAAAAGCTGAAGTAGAGGAGGAAGGTCAAGCCGAACAGGGCCAGGGCGAAGACGATGCTGACGATCAGGGGTTTGCGGACTGGTTTCCAGGACAAGGGGATTCTCCAGAATCGGTGTAAGCGCAATCGGTTAATGCCGGTTCGCCGCCCCGGCCTCTGGTGGGCAGGGCCAGCGGGATCAGGGTGGCCAGGATCAAGCCTGCGCCCAAGAGCTCGACCGGGCGGAGAGATTCGCCGAAGAAGAGGAGGCCGAGCAAGGCGGCCACCAGGGTTTCCACCGGGCTGAGGATGGTGGAGGTGGTGGCGTCCACCCGTTTCAAGGAGAAGTTGTAGAGGGTGGTCGGAATCACGGTGCAAAAGACCGCCAGGTAGAGGCAGATCCACAGCCCGTTACGGTCCATGGTGAAAAAGGCGGTGGGAGCCAGGGGGAGCGACAGGGCAAAAGTCACCGCCTGGGAGATGAAGAGCAGCCAGAACCCCCGGCACTGACGGGTGTACTTGCGGGTGTAGACGATGAACAGGGCCCAGAAGAGGACGGCGGCGATCACCAGCAAGTCGCCCACCACCGTGCCGCGGGCCAGCAACCCGGCAAACTGCAGGTTGGTCGAGAGCAGCAGCGCCCCGGCCACCGAAAGCACCGCGGCCAGCCACTTGGCCCGGTTCATCCGCTCGCCCAGCACCCAGTAGGCCAGGACGGGGACGGCGGCGATCATCAGGTTGGTCAAAACGGCGCTCTTGGTGGCCGAGGTGCGGGCGATGCCCAGAAACTGGAGCAGGGAGCCGGCGAAGTTGTAGACCCCGATCAGGGCGAGCGCCCCCTTTCCGGGCAACCGGGCGAACTCGTGGCGGTACTTGAGCAGGAAGATCACCCCGACGATGGCAAACGAAAAACCGTAGCGGGCCACCATCACCGAGGTGGCCGAATTGGTCAGCAGGGCCACCTTCAGGGCGGGAAAAGAGGTGCCCCAGAGAATCAGCGAGAGGAGCAGGGCGATCAGGGATTCGCGGTTGTTTTTCACAGTAGCGGGTCAAAACGTCCACCACCGCAGCGTTTTTTGGCCGGTTGCCGGGCCCGGCGGGGAGCTCCCAGTGTACAACAGAACGGGCTTTTCGGCAAGGGCGGGCCCCCTTTCGCGGGGGTGGCTAGCGTGTCGGTAGTGCGGGTTCGGGGCTGGGCAGCGAACGGATGGCCAGGTCGAGCGGGGCGGGTTCGGTCAGCACCGTGGCACCGTCGGCGACTCCCAGTTCGCTCAAGCGGCGCGCCTGGGGCAGCAGCCGGCTTTCCACCGATGCCACCGCCCGGTTGTAACTGTCGGCGGCGCTATGTAGCGACTTGCCCACCTTTTCCAGGTGGTCGAGAAAGGTGATCAGCCGGGTGTAGAGTTCTTTGCCCGCCTCCCAGACCAGCCGGGAGTTCTCGGCAGCTTTTGCCTGACCCCACGAATAGGCCACCGAGCGCAGCAGCAGGATCAGGGTGGTCGGGGCGGCCAGGATGATCTGGCTCTTCATGGCGTCTTCGAGCAGGGCGGGATCCCCCTCCAGGGCGGCAGAGAAACTAGACTCCACCGGCATGAACAGCACGGCGAAATCGGCTCCGGCGCCGAAGTGTTTCCAGTACTCTTTGGAGCTGAGCCGCTGGACGTGGCTGCGCACCGCGCGGGCGTGCTGGGCCAGGAACTGGTGGCGCTGCTCGCCAGGCTCCACCTCGTGGGCCCGCAGGTAGGCGTCGAGGGGCACCTTGGCGTCGATCACCAGCGTGCGACCTCCGGGCAACCGCACCACCAGATCGGGGCGCAGCCTTCCATCGCCGGTTTCGCGGCTCTCCTGCTCGGTGAAATCGCAGTACTCGTTGAGTCCGGCAAACTCCACCAACCGGCGCAGGGCGATCTCGCCGTAGCGGCCCCGGGTCTGCGGGTTGGAGAGGGCCCTGGCCAGTCGCTGGGTCTCGCTTTTGAGCCCCTCGCTGGACAGCTTGAGATCGTCGAGGCTGCGCTGCAGGCCGGTGTAGGCCGATTCGCGGCTCAACTCGATCTGCCTCAAGTGCTGCTGGTACTGCTCGAGCGTCTGGCGTAGCGGGGTTAGTACCGCGTCGGAGGCCTGTTTCCGTCCATCGAGATCGGCGCGGGCGGCGGTCAGGTAGTTTTCCAGGGTGGTTTTGGCCAGGGCGAGAAACTGCTGATTGTTGCCCTGCAGGGCGTCGGCGGCGAGACCGGAGAAGCTCTCGCGCAGGCGGGCCTGCGTATCGGTCAGGGTTTTTCGCTCGCTTTCCAGCGATTTCTGCCCCTCTTCGAGTTGGGTTTCGGCCCGCACCGCCCGGGTCTGGGTCTGGCCGAGCAATTCCCGCAACTCGTCGAGGGTTTCCTGTTGCTCGCCAAGGCGGCGCTCGAGTTCCCCGCAGAGCGACTCGCTGGCGGCCAGCTTTCCGCCGGCACGGCTCGACAGGAAAGCGGCCACGATGCCGCCGAGCAGCAAACCGAAGGCCAGTCCGATAACAAGGGAGAGGGGGTTCATCGGGTCACCATAACATACCCGGCCAATTCCCGTCCAGCACCCTACGCCGGCAGG
Source organism: uncultured Clostridia bacterium (assembly GCA_964614865.1). Lineage (GTDB taxonomy): Bacteria > Acidobacteriota > Aminicenantia > UBA2199 > UBA2199 > CAZTNO01. The sequence goes on along the minus strand of CAZTNO010000169.1, from coordinate 3,468 downwards.
GCCTGCAAAGATGGGGCAAAAAACCGATTGCTTTTCCGGCAAGGGGCCGGTCGGGTTAGCGGGTGGTGCAGGTTGCCTGCCCTCTCTTCTCCAGATACCGCTGGTGGTAATCCTCGGCCTGGGTGAAGGGGCCGGCAGGGAGCACCTCGGTGACCACCGGGCCGCGGAAGCGCCCGCCCCCTGAAAAACCGGCCAGCATGGCCAGGGCCTCCCGCTGTTGCTGCGGGGAGTGGGTGAAGATCACCGAGCGGTACTGGGAGCCGATATCGGGCCCCTGGCGGTCCACCGTGGTCGGGTCGTGAATGGCAAAAAAGGTCTCCAGGAGCTGCTGAAACGAAATCCTTGCCGGATCGAAGGTCAGGGTCACCACCTCGGCATGGCCGGTGGTGCCGGAGCAAACCTGGCGGTAGGTGGGGGAGACGGTCACCCCGCCCATAAACCCGGTGGCGGTGGAGAGGACCCCGGGTAGCTTGCGGAACGCCTCCTCGACCCCCCAGAAGCACCCGGCGCCGAAGGTGGCCTGGGCCGGGGAGGGAAGCGAAGCTGTTTCGGAAACGGCCCCTTCCGCAGGTTCGAAGTCGAGGGCGACCGAGTTGATGCAGTAGCGCAGCCCCGCCGGGCCGGGGCCATCGGGGAAGACGTGGCCCAGGTGGGCGCTGCAACGCGGGCAGATCGTTTCGGTGCGCTCCATGCCCAGGGAACCGTCTTTGCGGTAGGCGACGTTTTCGGCGGCCAGCGGACGGGAAAAACTGGGCCAGCCGCAGCCGGCGTCGAACTTGTCTTCGGATGCGAACAGAGCGAGGCCGCAACTGCCGCAGCGATAGGTGCCCTGGCGATCGAACGCGTGGTACGTGCCGCTAAAAGGGCGCTCGGTAGCCTGGCGGCGCGTCACCTGGTAGCGCTCGGCGGAGAGACGCTTTCGCCATTCGTCATCGCTCAGGTCGAGGCGTTCCAGCGTAACGATTTGCCCCACCAGTGGGTCGAACACCTGGACGGGGCCTGGGGGATTCTCGGTGGGCAGGGTCATGGGCAACTCCTTGTCTCGGGCATTCCGGGCAGAGAGGGCGAAGACGATCGCCGCGGAGGCGATCAGGGCGATCGGGATCAGAAGTCGATGGTTCATAATGTACCTATTATGGTTGTATTGGATCGTTTTTTCACCTTCTTTGACGTGGGGAAGGAGGCGGGCCGGTTTGACTTTTGCCAGCACGCCCCCTATAATTGCCCACGACGATGAAGAAAGACGAATTCCAATGCCCCGGTGAAGCGGGGGGCAGGCTGATCCGGCAGATCCAACGACACCTGGTCGACTTCGAAGCGACCTTTCACCTGTCGATTGCCGTTCGCGGGCAGAAGGTGATGTCCGAAGGGCAAGTCGCCGACCTGCGCCAGTTTCACCGCTATCTTGAGCACCTGCTGACTCTGGCCCGCGAGAAACGGCCGCTGGGGGAGAGCGAGATCCGCCTCAGCCTGAACCTGGTCGAAAACGGCCGGCTCGACGAGATCCGCGACCAGCTGGAAAAACCCTCCCGCCTGCGTATCGGCCTGCGCGAGGTGGCAGCCAAAACCCTCCACCAGCGCGAATACATCGAGGCCATGGATACCCACGACGTGGTGTTCGGCATCGGTCCCGCCGGTACGGGCAAGACCTTTCTGGCCATCGCCCAGGCGGTCCGTTTTCTGCAGACCCGCCGGGTGGAGCGGATCGTCCTCACCCGCCCGGTGGTCGAGGCGGGAGAAAAACTGGGCTTTTTGCCCGGCGACATCCAGCAGAAGGTGAATCCCTACTTCCGCCCGCTCTACGACGCGCTCTATTACCTGATCGGCCCCGACAAGACCCAGGAGCTGATCGACAACGGCACCATCGAAATTGCCCCGCTGGCCTACATGCGCGGGCGGACCATCAGCGGCTCGTTCATCATCCTCGACGAGGGGCAAAACACGCTGCCCTCGCAGATGAAGATGTTTCTCACCCGTTTCGGGCCCGACTCCCGGGTGGTGGTCACCGCCGACCTGACCCAGATCGACCTCGACACCCCCAAGCAGTCGGGCATCTTCCCGGCGGTGAAACTCCTTTCCGGAATCGAGGGGATCTCTCTGGTCGAGCTGACCGAGCAGGACATCGTGCGCCATCCCCTAGTTCACCGAATTATCCAGGCCTACGAGAAGACAGGGAAATGAATCTTGATCTCACCCCCAGCGGGGCCCATCACCGCCCGTCGGTTCTGACCCGGGGTTCGTTCTGGAGTCGGGTCGCGTGGGGGCTGGCTTTCGTTGCCGGGATCGCCTGGCTGCTGTACATCCCCGACACCCGGTCGCTGGCCGCTCCCGACCTGGCCGCCGGAGACATCGCTTCGTCCGACATCGTGATTCGGCAAAACCTTTCGCTGGTCGACCCCGAGGCCACCCGCAGCAGCCGCGATACCGCCACCCGGGCCGTCCCTCCGGTATACGAGTTCGACGCCAAGGCGGCAGCCTCCAATAGTCTCCGCCTCGCCCGCTTTTTGGAGCGCACCCGGGAATGGAGCCAGGGGGGGAACACGCCCGCCGAGGCGGTTGCCGGTTTCCTGCGGGAATTCGGGGTGCGGTTCCCCGAAGAGGCGGTGCGCCGACTGCTCAGGTCCGAAGCGGTGCGCCGGATAGACTGGAACCGGATCGCTGCCGTCGTTTCGGAACGGAGCAGGACCGGCCTTTTCCCGCCGCGGGGAGAGCTTTTGGTCGGATCGCTGGGCACCTTGAGGCCGCTGGATCAGCAGGGGCGGGGCACCCCGCTGCCAAAGAGCGGGGCCTACGACCGCGGCGACCTGAAAAACGAGCTGCACGGAGCCTTCAGCGGGTTCCACCTGCCCCCGGTGGAGGCCGAGATGCTGGCCCAGATGGTGGGCGAGTTGGTGGCCCCGACCATGGTCCACTCTCCGGAGCGTACCCGCGAAGACGTCGAGCGGGTCCTGGCCACCCTCTCCCCGGTGATGTTGAATTTCAAGCAAGGCAAGGTTTTGCTGCGTCGGGGCGACGAGGTGCAGCCCGACCTGATCCGCATCCTGAACTTGATCCGTTCCGACGAAGGGCGGCGCGATCGTCCCGACGACCTCGTCCTGATCCTGGCCGTGCTGGGATTGCTCTTCGTGTTCCTGTGGCAGTTTTTCGCCACTTCGCCGTTTCCCGGGCCCGGGCGAGGCAAGACCATCCTGGTGTTCGGCTCGACCCTGCTGGTATCGGTGGCCTTCTACCGCCTGTCGGCGATCCTGTTTCCGGTGATCCTGGGCAATCTGGTCCCCTCGTTCGAGTGGGACCCCCGCTCGATCCCCTTCGCCATCCCCTATGCCACCGGCGCCCTGCTGGTCGCCTTCCTGCTCAACCTGCCCCACGCGGTGATCTTTGCCATCCTCAACGCCCTGGTGGGGGGGATGGCCGCCGGCTGGAGCCTCAAGGTGTCGCTGCTGGTCTTCCTGGGCAACGTCGCCGCCG
>CAZTNO010000168.1:0-6739 GCA_964614865.1 uncultured Clostridia bacterium | reverse complement strand
CAGGACCTCGCGCAGCACCACGGCGCCGCCGAACACCAAGACGACCGCCGCCAGCACCGGCAGCAACCGGCGGGGGGAGATCCCCGGGGCGGTGGCTGGCACGGGGCCACCCTCCCCGACCGGAGCGGCTTTGCCTCGCTGGGACTGGGCCTTTTTCAGGGCATCGGAAATCAGGCTCATGGCGCCTCCTTGCAGGGGGGGCCCGCCAGATTGTCCTCCGCCGGAGGAGGGGCGGGGGGGCGGGGGAATTCGTCGTCGGGCAGGTCTTCGTAGCGTTCAATCTGCTGGATGGCCCGTTTCTTGTCGCCGAACAGGCTGAGCAGGGCCTTCTTGACGATCCTCCGGTCGATCTCGCAGGTCTCGTGGACGAACCCGCCGACCAACGAGCGCGAGGCCACCATGTTGATCAGGCGGGGAATCCCCCCCGAGAAACGGTAGATTGCGCGGGTCGCCCCGGGGGTGAACACCGGCATCCGTTGCGGCCGGGCCACGGCCAGGCGATGGGCCAGATAGCTGGCCACTTCGGTTTTCTTGAGCGGGCTCAGCAGGTACTTGATCGAGATGCGCTGGCGCAGCTGGCGCAGCTCGGGACGGGCCAGCTTCACCAAAAGCTCCTCCTGCCCCAGCAGCAGGATCTGCAAAAGCTTCTCTTTCTCGGTCTCGACGTTGGAGAGGACCCGCAGCTGCTCCAGCGTTTCGGCGGACAGATTCTGCGCCTCGTCGATCATGATCAGCGCGGTGCGGCCGCTGGGGCCGATCTCGCGGATCAAAAATTCGATCAACTGGCCTGCCAGCTCGCTGGCCACAGTGCCTTCGGGGATGATGCCGAAGTCCCACAGGATGTTTTTCAGCAGTTCGATCCACGACTGGAACGGGTTCAGGATCAGCGAGGTGATGACCCGCGAGCCGAGCCGCTCGCCCAGCACACGCGACAGGGTGGTCTTGCCGGTACCCACCGGGCCGCACAGCAACAGGAAGCCCTCCCCCTCGCCGATGCCGTACACCAGGTGCTCCAGCGCGTCGATATGATCCTGGGAAAGGTAGAAGAATCGGGGGTCGGGGGTCAGCGAGAATGGCTTCTCGGCAAAGCCGTAGTAGGACTCTACCATTCCGAACCCTGGGACGAGGGGTCCCGCTTCAAGGGGTCGATCTCTCCCGAAACTCCTTCCTTCAAAGGAAACACGTCGCCGAGGCGGTTGGGGCGCATGGCCCGTTCGATCGACTCCCGTTCCTGGCGGGTCAGCTGATCGGCCGTCCTGCCGGCCACCACGGTGGGGGTGATCAGGATCACCAGCTCGGTGCGTTCGCTGCGCTGTTCGGTGCGACGGAACAGGTTGCCCAGCAGCGGGATCTTGGACAGGAACGGCACGCCGCGGATCACCTCGTTCTTCTTTTCCTTGAGGATGCCGGCGATCACCAGGGTCTGGCCGTCGCGCAGCCGGGCCAGGGTGTCGATGCTGCGCCGGTCGATCACCGGCTGGGTGGCCATCGCCCCCTGCACTTCGAAGCGCTTCACCTCGAGCAACTCCGAGATGTCGGGGTTGATCGCCAGCAGGATCTCCCCGCGGTCGTTGATCTGCGGCAGGATGTCCATCACGATGCCGATCGGCACGATCTGCACGTTGATGGTGGGGGCGGTCACGTTGCCCCCGGTACCCTGGGAGACCTGGGTTTGCAGGTTGAAGAAGGCCTCTTCCCGCACCACCCGGATCACCGCCTTCTCGTTGTTCATGGTGGAGATCTTGGGCGAGGCCAGCACCTTGAGCTGCCCCTGCCGGGACAGGGCGTCGATCATGGTGTCGACCACGTTGTTGGAGACGGCCATCTGGAAGGTGCCGTACGAAGAGGAGAGGTCCTGGTCCTGGATGCTGCCCGGGGAGAAGGAGAGGGCGGGCGAGGAGAGGGTGCGCTTCTGGTTGAGGATGCCGTAGTAGCCGCCCCGATTGACCACCGCGCCCCAGTCGACCCCGAGCTGGTAGGCCTTGTTCAGGTTCACCTCGAGGATGCGCGCCTCAATCCACACCTGGCGTTGGGCCGACCCCTGGAAGCGCTCGATGAAGGTGGCGGCGCGGGCGATTTCGGCTTCGGGGGCGGTGATCACCACCATTCCGGTCTCGGGGGTGATGATCAGCGAGCGCCCTCCGCCATCGGCAAACGAAAAGGGGGCGATGCGCCCCTCGGTGCCGGTGCTCGACCGGGCCGCGGTTTGCGATGCCGGCAGTTGCAGGTTGCCAAAGACCAGGGTCTTCAGGCTCTCGATGAAGGTGTTCCAGACCGCGTTCTCGTTGCTCACCGAGATGTTGCTCGTGGTCTGGTTCTGTCCCCCCCCGCCGCTTGCACTCCCCCCCCCGCCGCCCGCACTGCCTCCCGAGCCCGAAGAGCCTCCCCCCGAGCCCGAGTTTCCCCCGCCGCCGCCTGATGACCCTCCCCCCTCGTTGGAGCGGGTGGAAAAGGAGACCTGACGGCTCCCCTTGCGCACCATGGCTAGGTAATCAAAGCGGAAGTACCGGGTGGCATGGGGGATGCGGCGCACATGCAGGGTGGAGCCCTGCCACTCGACCGACAGCCCCAGCGGGGGGAGGATGAAGCCGAGGATATCGCCGAGCCGGCTCTCTTTGAGGTCCATCACCGGTACGGTGCCCTCGACCCCGCTGTCGATCACCAGCCCCAGGTCGGAGCCGCGGACCAGGGCGCGCAGCACCTCCTTGACGTCGCCTCCGGCCAGGTCGACCGAGATACGCCGGTTCTCGAACGGGTTGCCCGGCAGGGCTGCCCGCACTTCCGCCGGCCGCAGCAGGGGGGGCTCGCCCCCCAGGAGCTCCCCCGGGGGGGGGCTGGGCGGGGCGATCACGACCCGGGGGTCGGAGGTCGGGGCGGTTTGCACCCGCCGGGCTGGCTGGCAGGAGAGGGTGCCGAGTACCAGCACCAGGGGCAACACCAGCGGCCAGCAGGTGAACGGGGAGCGAAAACGGGCGAAGGGGGGGGTCATGGGGTTTCCCTCCCCCCGGGAACCGGCGTGCCGGCGACCGGGGTGGTGAAGAGTTCGATGAGTTGCGTGCCGAAACGGAGCACCACCCGCAGCGGTTCGATCGAAACGACCTCGGCCCCGGCCACGGTTTCGCCGGTGCGCACGGGTTGGTGGTTGATCACCGCCACCCGTCTCCCCCCCTCGCTGACGGTCCCTTGCAAGGTGAACTCGGGGGCTGGGGCGGGAGCTTCGCCGGTACGAAGGAGATTTTCGGCTACCGGCAGCGAGAAGACTTTGTGACCAAAGGGGGTGCCCAGGGGGCGGCGGGAAACGGGGGCGGCGATTTCCCGGTCGATCCGGGAGAGGAGGAGGTCCGAACTGGTGTCGACCGGATCGATTCCGGGCAAGGTTTCCGGGGTCACGGTGAACTGCGTTGGGGCGCCCGGAGTGGTCGCGGGGGCTGCGGTGCGGGGTTGGATCAGCGCCGACGGCTGGTCGGGAGGGGGGGTGGGGACGGCAGGCCCGCTGCGGAAGACCAGGCGGAACAGCACCAGCGCCACGGCGGCAATGGAAAGGCCGATGGCCAGCCACTTATTGTTGAGCATCGGGTTTCCGTCCGTCCAGGAATCGGCCGCGCAGTTCGACCAGCAGGCGGGGAGCGCCGGGGGCGGCCTCGATCACCACCCGCCCAGGACCAGCGGCGGTGCCCAGCCAGGCCAGTTTTTTGAGAAAAGCCATGCTCTGCGGGAGCTCTGCAGAGAAGGCCAGCACGGCGGTCTGTTCGGCCAGTTGCGGCCTGGCCGGGGGGGGCGTTTGAGCCGCCTCTTCCTTTTTGGTTTCCAGCGAGGCCAACCGGCCGGCGACGAAGGCCAGCAGCCCGGCCGGATCGCCCGTTGCGGTGCCGGTCAGGCGGGCGTTCATGTCGAGTTCGCGGGAGGTCGAGGCGATGATCAGGTTGTCGATTTTCTCTTCGCGGGCGGCGGCCTGGATTGCTCCGCACAGGCGGTTGAAGCGGGCGATCTCTTCTTCCCGGTCGGAGACCAGCGGCAGCATTGCGGCGAGCTCCTCGCGGGCGGCGGCGGTCAAATCCCGTTCCAGCCGGTCGGGGAATGCGAAGCGGCCCGCCGTGCGCTGGAAGTCGGCGACTTTTCCAGCCGCCTCGCGCTGATCCCGCTTCAAGCGGTTGATGGTTTTCACCGTGGGCAGGAAGTAGAGCGCCAGATAGAGAAAGGCGATGAAGAACACCGAGGCGATCCCCAGGTAGCGGAAGATTGCCGGCTTGCCTTTGATCATTCGAGCTCCAAAACGCCGCTGAGTTGGAAACGCAACTCCAGCGGGGCCTCGGCGGCGGCGGGCGTGCCCGATCCCGGGTCGGCCCCCGGGGCCGGGGGGGCGATTTTGACTTCGCCCGAAGTCAGCTCGCTGACCCCGGCGTTCTCTTTGCAGCGGTTGAAGAAGCGCAGAAAGGAGTTCTGGGCGACGAGCCCGTCCTCCGCCACGAACACCCCACGCAAGGTGAAGCGGGCCGTCTCCCCCTTTGGGGTGGCGACGAATTCCTGCAGGCGCAGGTCGTCCCCGGCGGCCAGGGTGATGGCCCGAACGAGTTCTGCCAGCGAATCGGCGTAGCGACGAGGCCCGTCGATGAATTGGCGGATGCGGAAGAAGTCGGCTCGCGACGCCTTGACCGCCTCGATCTCGACGACCCGTTGGTCCATGCCCAGGTAGGTGGATCGGGTGTGTTCCACCTCCTGGCGGTAGGAGCGTTTGATGCCCTCGAAGTAGAAGGTGGCTCCGGCCAAAGACGCCAGCAGCAGGGCCACCGTCACCAGCGAGAAGAGGCGCCGGCGCGATGTCAGCTTGCGGTCTTCGAAGCCTGCCGGAAACAGGTTGAGCACCTTTTTCCGGCCCAGGGCGAGGGTGACGAACAGAGGCCTGGCGAACAAACCCAGGAATTCGTCGCCGTCGACCACGGTGCGCGGCAGGGTCAACTTGTTTTTCAGGGTGTCGAGGTTCAAGCGAATGGCCGGCACCGCCAGGCTGTCGGCGATGGCTTTCTGGATGGCGGGTACGGCGGGGTGGGCGCCGAAGATCACCGCCCGGGAGACGGGGTAGCCGCGAAACTTCTGCTTGAAGAACTGCAGGGTGCGGCTGGTTTCGAGCACGATCCGGTTCAGGTCATCGGCACCGGGCTCGCTGCCCCCCTCGGCGGTCCGGAAGGCGAACTCGCGGTCGAGCGCCCAGTGTCTCCCCTTGAACAGGTGGAGCGAGATGCGGGCTTCGCGTACTTCGGCCAGCAGCAGCCCCCCCTTTTCCTCCACCAGTTCGGGGACCGCCTCGAGCAGGGCGTTGAACCCCTGCACGTCGGGGACGATGCGGAACACCGCCAGGCCGGTGTCCATCACTCGCCGCACGAAGGCGGTCAGGGTTTCCTGGACGCTGTAAAAAGCGTGGACTTCGGTTTTTTCCACCCCCTTGTCGATCACCGCGCCGGTGATCTGGTAGTCGAAGGTGAAGGGGCCCGGTTGACCTGCTAGACCGGCGATTTCGCGGGGCAACACCTTGCGGATCTCGCGCTCCGGCATCGGCGGGAAGTGGAATACCCCGTCGGCGACCAGGTCGGCGGGGGGGATGATGACCACCGGCAGATCGGCGGCGGACAGGGCGGCCAATTCTCCTGCCACCAGGGCCAGCGGCTCGCTCCCCTCCTCGACCAGCAAGTGGTGGGCCGACAGGACGGCACTCACCCCTCCCGTTTTCACCAGCAGGATCTTGACGTCCTGGGGGGCCGAGAGGTCGATCAGGGCGAGTTTCACCGTTGCCCCCCGATGGTCGATGTCAACTTGTAGATCGGCAGGAAGATCGACAGGGCGATGAACAGGACGGCCCCGCCCATCACCAGCACCAGCATCGGTTCGAAGGCGGCAAAGATCTTCTTGATGGTCGCGGGCACTTCCTTGTCATAGTACTGCGACACCTTGTCGAGCGAAACGTCGAGTTTCCCGGTGCTCTCGCCGACCTGGATCATGCGCAGGATCAGCGGCGGGAAGATCCGCTCCTCTTTCAGCGCATCGTACACCGAGCGGCCGCGCTCGACCTCGTCGCGGACCCTCCCGATGCTCAGTCGGATCACCTCCTTGCCGACCACCCGCTGGATGATGACAAACGACTCCAAAATGCTGATGCCCGAGCTGAACAGGATGCTGAAGTAGTGGGACAACTTGGACAGGATGATCTTGAGGTTCAGCGAGCCGAACAGCGGCAACTTGAGCTTCACCCGGTCCCAGAACAGGCGCCCCGCCGGGGTGCGGTTGGTGAACTTGTAGGTGACGATCCCCCCCACTGTGAGCAGGGCCAGCAACCACCAGGAGCGCTGGAAAAACTCGGAGGTGGCGATCAGCATGCGGGTGGGGGCGGGCAACTCGACGTTGAAACTCTTCATGATCGGGATGAAGCGCGGCACGGTGAAGGCCATCATCACCACCATCACCGCGATGATCATGATGATCAGGAAGGCGGGGTAGATGGTGGCCTGCTTCACCTGGGCGGTCAGGTCTTCCTGCCACTCGAGAAAGCCGACCAGATCCTTGAGCACCTGGTCGAGGTTGCCGGTGGCTTCGCCGGTGGAGACGATCGAGGTGTACATCTCGGAAAAAACCTTGGGGTGGGAGCCCAGGGCCTGGGAGACGGTGGTGCCAGCGAGCACCTGGCGGGCCACGTCCTCGATCACCCGGCGGAAACGGGGGTGCTCGATCTCACTGGCATAGTCGGTCA
>CAZTNO010000167.1:0-6751 GCA_964614865.1 uncultured Clostridia bacterium | reverse complement strand
CATCGTCCACCATCTTCGAAAGTCCGTCGCTGCAGACGATGATCGTGTCGCCTTGATCCACGTCAAAGGGGGTCGCCTCAACCTCGGTGGTCGCCGCCAGCCCGACCGCCCGTAAAATGACCCCGCGGAACTTGGGGTTCAGATCCTTTTCATCCTTGATGCCCGCCGCATTGGCCAGGGAATGGTCGCGCGTGACCTGCTGGATATTCGCCCCCCGAATGTGATAGACGCGGCTGTCCCCCGCATGAAGCGCCACGGCCCGGTCCGGATACTCCGGATCAAAGCAGACGCCGACGAAGGTCGACCCCGTGCCGCTTTTGCTCCGCTCATTGGAGCGCTTGAGAATCCAGGCCGACGCCTCGTTGACAGCATGACAGATCCATGCCTGCAGGGCCGGACACGTCAACGGCTGCGCGGGATCAAAGGCCTTGAGCGTCTTGGTCAGCTCATCCACGATGGCCTGCGAGGCCACCTCGCCATCCTCCGCGCCTCCCATGCCATCTGCAACAATGAAGACGCCATGCTCCGGAAAAACCTGATAGGCGTCTTCATTGTTTTTGCGCTTACACCCGACATCTGTCAGAGCGAAGCTCGTAAGATGCGAATAACATGCCGCCATAAAGCCTCCATCTCCTCTCACACAACAACATAAATTGCATTTGCAGTTTTTTATAATTTATCACTGTCTAACCTTCTCTGTCAATGAAGCTTTTCTCTCTTCGCCAGGATTCCTTATTGACATCAAGGGGCAAGACTTCCACCCTCTGATGGCGCTGTCCGAATCCCACGGTTCCCCGTTTTTTCAATTCACCTGATTTCCCCCTTGCCATCGACATCCTAAAAGTGCAAGAATAGTGCAACTTTAATCTGCAGTCCAAGGGAGGCGTGCAGATCAACATGAACCGTCCTCTTAAAAACAGGAACCGCTCAACGGAAAAATTATGATCTCTTGCTTCTGTCCGCACTGCCACGCTCAATTTGTCTTTGATGACGCGCTGGCGGGCCGCAAGGCCCGCTGCGAACAGTGCGGCACGGCCTTCATCGCACCGCCGCCTGGCGCTGAACGTGTGGTGGCTGATTTGTTTCAGGAACCGGCCCCGCCGGAACCGACACCCCGGCCCGCCCCCCCGCCCCCCCGCGCGGCGCCGGGGGGGGGGGGGGGGGGGGGGGCCCTCACGCGACCCCCCTCCCCCGGCCCGTGGGGGACGGGGGGGGCGGGGGGGGGGGACCATCGGCCCCGCCGGCATCCAGAACCGGCAGGAACAACTTGTCGGTGACCTCGTAGCCTTGGTCGGGGCGCGACTGGCAGTAGTAGAGGAAATTGCCGATGCGGGCTCGAAACCGGGGGCCATCGGGCTGCCAGCGGTCGTCGAGGAAGGGGAGGTGTTCGCCCTCGTCGAGTTCCTCGCGGGTTTCTTTTGGGGGGGCATCCGCCACCGCAGGCGTGTTCTGGGGTTCGGTCAGCTCGTTGAACACCACAAAACCCTGGTCGTCGACCGCCAGCCAGTGCTCTTCCAGCCGGAACAGGCGGCCGCGGGAGCCCTGGGCCAGCAGGGCGTGAAGGTCTTCCGGGGAGAGGCGGGTGCCTGGAGGAGAACGCCGCAGCAGGGGGAGTAAAAGAACCTGCGGGGTTTGCCGTTGCGAAACTTCGGCGATCGAGGTGACGACAGTGTCGGTGCCGATCGCCGAGCCCCCTTCGGGATCGGAAACGGAAACCTCCAGCAACTCTTCGGGGGGGTACGGCAAGGGCGAGACCCGGGCCGGGTTGTTGAGCACCCGATAGGTAAGCAGGTCGCTCTCGTCGACCAGGTAGAGATAATCGGGATCGTTCTTCAGCAGCAGGAGCATTTCGTGCCCGGACCGGTGACGAAAACGCTTCTCGATGGTGCCTGCGGGGATTTTCATTCCGGTCCGGAAGGAGATGCGCTGGATCGCTGGATCGGTCTTTTCGTCAGTCATCGATTCGCCTCACCGTGCTTTTCGAACCGGGGTTTTCTCGAAACGATTCTACCGGACCGGCCCGGGAACTGTCAAGGACGAAAATCGACGGGCACCCCCTCCGTTTTTTCTAGGCGGAAGCCCGAAGAATCATTTCTGAATACTATTTTGGTTCTCTTCAACATTGTGTGGGTGAGGGGAAGTTGGGGGAGCATCGGGGTCAGGTCTCCAGAATCCAGAAATCAGGGAGCATCGGGGTCAGGTCTCCAGAATCCAGAAATCATGTGGGAGAAATCAAGAACCGTCCCCAATGCCGGAGCGCTCTACGTAAGCTTCAGCCGCGCAATCAAGGGCCAAGAATGGGGACGGTGCTTGTTATTTTGTTTTGGGCCAAGAATGGGGACGGTGCTTTACTTTTTTACATTTCAGGGAGAACCGCGGTTAGGGCTGGTTTTTCCGGAAAAAAAACATCTCAACCCCTTTTCCCCTTGATGTGCGATATCGAGTTTCCAAAAAAATATCCATCCCTGAGGCCTTCCCGTGCCTCACAAAAACCGTCCCTTGACTGGGTTCAGCCGGCCTCGGTTTCGTCCACCCCGTCAGCGAGGGGCGAGGGTTTCTTGAAGAGGATCATGCCGCAGTTGTCGCATATCATCAGGTCGCGGGAAACAAAGAAATCGTTCAACACCTGGGGGCGGATCTTGATGTTGCAGGCGCCGCAGAAATCGGTTTCGACCAGGGCGATCGCCTTGCCGCCTTTCTTCTGGCAGAGCTGATCGTAAACCCGCAGCAGGGGCGGGGACACCTTACCCCGCAAGAGATCGCGCTCCCCCTTTTCCTGGTTGAGCTTGTCCTGCTGGTATTGCTGATGGACCTTCAAATCCTTGATCTTCACGTCGAATTCGCTGGAAATCCGCTGGAATTCAGTTTCAGCGGCGCGGATCCTTTCCTGGACGGCATCTCCGGCAACCATCGTCTCGATGATCCGCTCTTCGACACCGGCGATATTGGTCTCCTCGAACTTGATCTCCTGGATGAAGCCCTGGTACTCCTTGTTGGTGGTGACCTTCTTCATCTGCTCTTTGTACTTGGCGATCTTGTCCTTGATCGCCTGGATGTCCCGCTCGTAGCGCTTGCGCTCCTCGAAATTGGCCGTCATCTCGGCTTTGGCCCGGGATACGATCTGCGATTGATCGTTACGTTCCTTTTCGAGGCGCTGGATGGTGAGGGGGATCTCGTTGAGGGTGTCCTGGATGTCGTGGAGGTGGTCGTCCATGCCCTGAAGGGCAAACAGCAGATCGAGACCTTCTTTCAAGGAAGCTCCTTTTATTGCCGGTCCTGTTGGCTTTGGGCCTACCAGGATTCGAACCTGGAACCAACCGGTTATGAGCCGGCAGCTCTAGCCGTTGAGCTATAGACCCTCGGGAATGTTGAAAAAATACCAGAAGCCGGGGCCTCTGTCAAGGGGAGCGGATGGCGGACGAGGCCGGGAAAGCGGGCTCTATTGACTTTTTCCTCTGGAATGTTGTATAGGGTGTGCCATGAAGCGCCTCATCGCGTTCCTCTGGTTGCTTTCCGTCGGGGGATCGTTGTCGGCCTTTTTCCTGCCCAACTTCCACGGTGCCCGTTCGCTGGCCCTCGGTTTCTCGGGGCGGGCCGGCTCGCTCGACACCGACGCCCAGGAGCTCAACCCCGCCCTGTGGAGCCAAATCGCCCTGGGGCTCAGCGGATACCAGTTCCAGACCACCGCCCTGTCGCCGGGGGGGTTCAACGAGGGGTGGAATGACCTGCGCGGCATGGGCGGGGAAGGCTTCTTGGCCTTGTCCGAAACCCGTCGGGCCGATCTGTGGGACCGCTTGCGATCGCCAGTGCCGGGACGGCCTGCGCTGTGGGGCGGCGAACGGAAGCGGATTTCGGGAGGGGCCAAAGGGTCTGCCTTCTCCATTTCCTGGATCGACGAGGCCCTCTACGTCCCGGTCGACTCTTCGCTCTGGAGCAAGAACGCTGCCGAATTGACCGCAACCGACCTCGCCCAGCTGGCGATCCGGCGCACCGGCTGGAATTACGTGCAGTACGCCGCTTCCTTTGCCTTCCCGATCTCGGCCTCCTTGAATGTCGGGGTGACCGGACGTTATCTCAAGGGCAAAGGGGGTACCGGGCAGGAATTGCTGCTCGGCCAGGGAGGGCTGCCCTCGGGAAGAGTCCGCGAGCGGCTCCAAGTGGCCTGGTCTTCTGCGGATAGCGATTTCAAGAAGATCCTTTTCGACGCCTCGCTTTCGCTGGCCATCGGCGACAGTTTGCTGGCCGGATTGGTGGTGGAGAACGTGCTCGACGGCAAGGTTTCGCTGGCCGGCACCGAGGTCGCCCCCCCGCGCCGGGCGATCGTGGCCTTGGCATTCCGGCCGACCCCCGGCTGGGGTTTCTTTCTCGATAGCGATGTGGCTCGCTCCGCCCTGTTTTACACCGACTGGAAAAGCCAGCCGATCAGTTTCGGTATCGAGCGCAGCTTTTTTCAGCAGGCACTCAGCCTCCGGGTGGGCATGCGCAACGACCTGAGCGAAGAGTATTTCCTGGGGCGCAAGGCCAACGTCCTTTTCGGGTTGGGGATCGGCATCCAGCTGGCCCAGGTGGTCGTGGACGGGGCCCTGGCCCTCGACCGCGACGGCAGGGTCCGGAGCGTGGCCGTTTCGGGCTTTTTGCGGTTCGGAAAAACAAATTGACAATGCGTTTTCGATTTCATACAATGGGTGACAATGGCGATGCGAATAGGTGAATTTCTTCTCAAAGAGAAGAAGATTTCGGACGAGCAGCTCCAGCAGGCGCTGGAGATCCAGAAAAAAGAACCGGGCAAACTGGGCAGTATTTTTATACGCCTGGGGCACGTGAGCGAGGAAGACATCGCCCAGGTTCTCAGCAAGCAGTTCGGATATCCGTCGATCAACCTCAGCAAGTTCGAGATCGACGAGCGGGTGATCGAGCTCATCAAACCCGAGATCGCCCGCAAGCACATCGTGATCCCGATTCACCGCATCGGCTCCAACCTGACCCTGGCCATGTCCGATCCCTCCAACCTGTTCGTGCAGGAGGAGATCCGTTTTTCCACCAACCTGCGCATCCAGGCGGTGATCGCCCCCGAATCGTCGATCCTCCACGCCATCGACAAGTACTACGGATCGTCGACCGGGATCGAGGCGCAGAAGTTTCTCGACGAGATCGAGATGGCCGATGGCGCCTCGGTGGAAGTGCTCGAAGACGAGGAAAAGGATCTGGGCGGCGAAGGCGACGAGGGGGACGAAGATGCCCCGGCCATCAAGCTGGTCAACCTGATCTTCAACGATGCCCTCTCCCGTGGCGCCTCCGACATCCACTTCGAGCCCTACGAGAAGGTCTTTCGCGTCCGCTTGCGCATCGACGGCATCCTGCACGAGCACATGACTCCGCCGATGAGCCTGAAAAACAAGGTCCTCTCCCGGGTGAAACTGATCGCCGGCATCGACATCGCCGAAAAGCGTCTCCCTCAGGATGGTCGCATCAAGACCCGGCTCGAGGTGAATGGCGTCAAGAAGGTGATCGACATGCGTGTGTCGGCCCTGCCGACCATCCACGGCGAGAAGATCGTCATCCGTTTGCTCGACAAAGACAACCTGATGCTCGATCTCACCAAGCTCGGCTTCGAACCCGTTTCGATCCAGCGCTTTGAACGGGCGATCGCCGAACCCTGGGGGATCATTCTGGTCACCGGCCCCACCGGATCGGGCAAGACCAACACCCTTTACTCGGCGGTAGCCCAGCTCAACAGCGAGGAAGTCAACATCATCACTGCCGAGAACCCGGTTGAGTTCAACATCATGGGCATCAACCAGGTGAACATCAAGGAAGCCATCGGGCTGACTTTCCCCGCAGCCTTGCGCTCCTTTCTGCGTCAGGATCCCAACATCATCCTGGTGGGGGAGATCCGTGACTTCGAAACCGCCGACATCGCCATCAAAGCGTCTCTCACGGGTCACCTGGTTTTGTCCACCCTGCATACCAACGACGCGCCGTCGACGATCGCCCGGCTGATCAACATGGGGATCGAACCCTTTCTGGTGGCGACTTCGGTGCGCCTGGTCCAGGCGCAGCGACTGATCCGGCGGTTATGCAACCAGTGCAAAGTGCCCTCCAAGGTTCCGGCCCAGGCCCTGATCGAGATTGGGCTCACCCCCGAAGAGGCCAAATCGGCCAAGATTTTCGAGAAAAAGGGTTGCGAAAAGTGCAATAACAAGGGGTACAAGGGGAGGGTCGGGTTGTTCGAAGTGATGGAGGTCGACGAGGAACTGCGCGAGATGATCATGACCAACGCCTCGACCACCGAGTTGAGGCAAAAGGCCAAGGAAAAGGGGATGTTGACCTTGCGTCAGAGCGGGCTCGAAAAGCTGAAGGCGGGAGTCACCTCGGTCGAGGAAGTTCTGCGGGAGACGTCGAAAATTTAGGAGATGAACCATGGCTTTGCCGTTGCCCCAACTCTTGAAGATCATGGTGGACGAGGGCGGGACCGACTTGCACATCACCACCAACTCGCCGCCGCTGATTCGCGTCCATGGACTCCTGCGCCGTATCGAGGCCCCCTCGATGACTCCTGCCGAGACCAAGCAGTTGATCTACAGCATCCTCAACGACAATCAGAAGTACAAGTTCGAAGAGGATTGGGAGCTCGATTTTTCATTCGGCATCAAGGGGTTGGCCCGTTTTCGTGCCAACATCTTCATGCAGCGGGGGGCGGTCGCCGGGGCGTTCCGGCGCATCCCCTACGAGATATGGTCGTTCGAAAAAC
>CAZTNO010000166.1:0-6761 GCA_964614865.1 uncultured Clostridia bacterium | reverse complement strand
ACGAAATAGATCAGCAGGGGGATGGCGATGCGCACCACGTCGAGCGGAATCCTGACGATGGTCTCCCCCTTCAGCGAGAACATGACCACGATGGTGAACAGCAGGGCGATCAGGGTGAGCGGCGAGATTTTCGGGATGAAGCGGCTGTGGTACCACTCCTTGCCCTTGGCCCGGACCAGCACCAGCCGGGTGAGCAGCCCGGCGAGAAACGGGATGCCGAGGTAGATGAAGACGCTGCTGGCGATGCGCCCCATGGTCACCCCCGACAGGTCGATGTCGCCGAGGCGCACGCCGATCAGCGGCGGCAACACCTTGATGAAGAACCAGGCGAACACCGAGTAGAAGAGCACCTGGAAGATGCTGTTGAAAGCCACCAGCCCGGCCGCATACTCGCGGTCGCCATCGGCCAGGTCGTTCCAGACGATCACCATGGCAATGCAGCGGGCCAGGCCGATCATGATCAGCCCCACCAGGTATTCGGGCAAGTCGGATAAAAAGACCACCGCCAGCACGAACATCAGGATCGGACCGATCACCCAGTTCTGTAGAAGCGACAGCCCCAGCACTTTCCAGTTGCGGAACACGTCGCCCAGCTCTTCGTAGCGCACCTTGGCCAGCGGCGGGTACATCATCAGGATCAGGCCGATGGCGATCGGCACATTGGTGGTCCCCGAGGTGAAGCGGTTCCAGAACGGGGCCATGCCGGGTACCAGGGCGCCGAGCAGTACCCCCACGGCCATCGCCAGAAAGATCCACAGGGTCAGGTAGCGGTCGAGAAACGACAACCGGCGGGACAACGTCTCACTCATTTTTGTTCCTCCGCGCAGAGGTTTTGTCTTTTCAGCGTTTCGATCTGTTCGAAGGGGACAATCAGGGCCAAAAACTCGGGGGACACCTGGCCCATGGCCTCGATCAACTGGTGGTGAAAGGGGTTTTCCGCCTCGAGCAGCACGTAGTGCACCCAGCGCCCCCGCCGCTGCTCACGCAGCCAGCCCGACTGGCGCAGAATCTTCAGGTGGCGGGAGATTTTTGTCTGGCTCTCGCCGAGAGCGCCCTGGATCTGGCATACGCAAAGGTCCCCGCCCCGGCGGGCCAGCAGGGCCAGGATGCGCAACCGGGTGACATCGGCCGCCCCCTTGAGGAGGTCGAGGGGCCGATTCAAAGTTCACTTCCTGATATGCGCATATCCACATGTTATGCGCAAACCAAACCGCTGTCAATCCCCTGAGACAGTGTTGTCCAAAATCCCTTTTCAGGGTTGCGAGACAAGGATGCTTTGAAAGAGAAAGCGATTGCCTCAAACATCTGCGTTCCTACCCATGTTAAGAACGGAAGCCTCTTCTACTCCCCCCGGCTTTCAGCCACCCCCCTCATATGAGGGGGGTCAGGGGGGAGCGATCCAACTCACCAATGGACTGGTTTCGGGAAGAGAATGCCCGGCAACGAAATACTGACAAGCGTTTCAAAAAAACGTTTTTCCATTTCGGACAGGTGTATCTGGATTTGGAAAATGGCGGGACCCGCCGGCGGCGGTGGAAGCTAGGAGTCGAAACCCGCGGCGATGCGTTCCAGCAACTTGCGCAGATCGTTCATGCCGAAGGGTTTTTGCAGCAGGGTGACCCCGGGGTAGGCTTCGATCAGGTCCAGCGCCGACTGATCGGCCCTCCCGGTAGCCAGCAGGACGGGGACGTGGGGCATCAGGAGGCGCAACGGAGGCAGGGTGCCGAGGCCGCCCAGGCCGGGCATGTTCATGTCCAGGATCACCGCGTCGGGCCTCACTCCGCCTTGCACAATATCGAGCGCCTGCTCGCCCGAACTGGCAATCACCACCTCGTGGCCGATCACCGAAAGCATCTCCTGCAAAGAGCTACGGACCAGATCGTCGTCGTCCACCAGTAGCACCCTCATCGGTCGCAACTGGGTCAGGACCAGCGATTCCGACTCTGACCCGGCATCGGGGGCGGGCACATCGCGGGCGGGGAAACGCAGGATCACCCGGGTGCCCCGGCCAGGTTCGCTCTGGATCTCGATCTGTCCTTTGTGCGCCTTCACCGTGCTGTAGACCAGAGCCAGGCCGAGCCCCGTTCCCTGCCCCTGGGGCTTGGTGGTGAAGAAAGGGTCCATGGCCTTTTCCAGCACCTCTTTCACCATCCCCTGGCCGCTGTCCTCGACCTGCACTTCGATCCAGTCCGATTCCAGGTTGCGGGTGCGCAGGGTGATGGTGCCCCCGCCAGGCATGGCGTCGACAGAGTTGACGCACAGGTTCATGAAGACGTGGGCCAACGCGTTGGCATCGCCGCGAATCGGGCGCAAGTCGCTCGCCAGATCCATTTCCAGCCGGACTTTGGCCAGGGTGGTGCGTTCGAGCAAGCCCACCTCTTCGCCTAGCACCACGTTCAGGTTCAGCTCTTTCTCTTCGGCCAGGCTCTGCCGGGTAAAGCCCAGCAGGCGGCGCACCATCTTGCCGCCCCGGTCCGAAGCCTTGACGATGGTCTCGAACACCCCCCGAACGGGGCTGCCATCGGGTTGCACTTCCAGGCTGGCCGAGGCCAGCCCCAGAATCGCCCCCAGCACGTTGTTCATGTCGTGGGCGACCCCTCCCGCCAAATGCCCGATGCTCTCCATCCGCTGGGCATGGAGGAGTTGCAGCTCGAGCAACCGCCGCTCCTCTTCCAGTCGCTTGCGTTCCGAGATATCGTGGGCGATGCCGAGGACCCCGATGAGCCGCCCGCTTGCGTCGCGCATGGGCGTTTTGGTGGTTTCCACAAACGCGATGTGTCCGTCGTCGGCAAAGGGGATGGTCTCCTCGTTGCGCACCGGCCGGCCCATTTCCATGGCCAAGCGGTCGTTGTGACGAAAGCCGTCGGCCAGCTCCCGGCTCACGAAATCGTAGTCGGTCTTGCCGACGATCGACGCCTCGGGGGCACCAAAAAAACGCTCGAACATCGGGTTGCAGAGCAGGTAAACCCCTTTCTCGTCCATGAGCCAGACCAGGTCGGGAATGGAGTTCACCAGGGTGCGCAGACGCACCTCTTTTTCGGCCAGCATCTCTTCGGCCCGGATGCGGTCGGTGATATCGATGGTGTAACCGGCCAAAAGCGATCGTTCCCCGATGCGGACCGGAAACTTGATGGTGGCGTAGTGCCGGTCGTTCAAGTTTTCGTCGAGTCGCAACACCTGGCCTTGCGAAACCACCGACCAGTCGTCGGCCGACATCTTGGACGCGAACTCGGCGGGGAAAAGCTCGCCCATGGTCTTGCCGATCATGTCCTGGCCGGAGATGCCGATCATGTCGCTGAAGTTGTCGCTGGCCTGCAGCACCCGGCTCTCGGTGGCCGTCACCTCCTTGATGTAGACGTGGATTGGCGAGTGACGGATGAACAGGGAGAGGGTCTCTTCGGTTTGCCGTAGTTTCTCCAGGGTCTGCTTGCTGGCGATATGGCCGGCCAGCATCTCGCCGATCAGCAGGGTCACCAGCGGGTAGATCACGATCACCGGAATCCCGATCCGGGAGATGACCCCCGCTCCCGCCCCCCCGGGGAGGGTGAACATCAACAGCAGCATGGCCACGTGCACCAAAACGCCGAGGAGGAGAAGCGTTTTCCCCGAGGGGATCCGCCCCCGGCGAATCCAGCGGAAGTGAAACAACAGGCCGAGCAGGATCGAGGCGAGGATGACCAGGGTGCCGGTGAGGGCGCCCATCCCCCCCTGGATCAGTCTGCAGGTCACGGTAATGCCGGTGGCGACGGCGGCGGCCCAGAAACCGAAGAAAAGGGCGCAGACGCTGAGCATCACCGAGCGACCGTCGAAAATGAGCCCCGGGGCCAATACCAGGGGGTGCAACATGGCCAGCACCGCGGCCCCGCCGAACAACACCCCCTGCAGCAAGGAGCCGAGCATGCCCCGCTCCCAATGCCGCCGGATAAAACTCGAGATCACGCTCATCGCGACCAGCAGGGCCAGGTTCATCAGCAGTTCGATGAAAATTGCGATCACGAATGGCTCCCTTTGTACCCGATCTTTGCCACTGATCCCGTCGATGTCAAGCCGCCCGAAATGGCCCCGATCCGCGGTATAATCCAACCATGAACCACACCGGTGAGCCAATCGTCCCCGACTACTCCCGCACCCCCCGCGACCAGGTCCCCGCCCTTTTACAGTGGCGAATCGAGGACCTCTACAAGAGCCCCGAAACCTGGGACCTCGACTTGGAGTCCCTGCGACGGGAAATCTCCTGCCTGGAGCCCCTCGTTTCGGGATGGACCACCGGGCCCTCGCGGATGCTTGCGTTGTTCGAACTCGTCGACCGGATCTGGATCCGTGGCCTGCGCCTGGCAGCCTACGCTTCGAGCCGTCACCATGTCGACCTGGCCGATTCCCGCTGGACGGCCGCCAAAGGGGAGATCGAGACGATCCTGGTGGAATTCCAGGCCCTGCTGGCCTTCCGCGACCCCGACCTGCTGACCCTGGGCGGGGAAAGATTCGGAGAATACCTGAAAGAGGAACCCGCCCTCGCCCCCTATCGCTTCACCGTCGAACGGGTACTCCGCCTCGCCCCCCACGTCCTCCCCCCCGAACAGGGGGAGATCGTCTCCCGCACCGGCCTGTTCGGCGGCGCCCTGGGCGATGCCGCCGGGATCCTGACCGATGTCGACCTGCCTCCGGCGACGGTCACCCTGGCGGGGGGGGAGGCGATCATCCTCGACAACGCCGCCTACGTCCGCCTGCGCGGATCGGAGGTTGCCGGCGACCGCTCCCTGGTGATGCGCACGTACTGGGAGAATCACCGCCGCTTCGAAAACACCCTGGCCGTGCTGCTGAACGGAGAGATGAAACGCCAGCTGTTTTTGGCCCGCACGCAAAACTACCCCGACTGCCTTGCCGCTCGCCTCTTCCCCGAGGCGATCCCCGAGGCGGTCTATCACGAGCTGGTCACCACCGTACGAGCGGGGCTGGCCCCGCTGCACCGTTTCCTGCGGCTGAAAAAAGAGCTGCTGGGGGTGGACCCTTTAGGCTACGAAGACCTCTACGCCGGCATCGCCCCTGCCGCCCGAAAAACCACCACCTACGAGCAGGCCTGGGAGTTGATCCTGGCAGCCCACCGCCCTTTGGGCGCCGAATACCTCGAAGGCCTCGAGCAGGCCCGCCGGGAACGGTGGATCGACGTCTACGCCAACCTGGGCAAGGAATCGGGGGCCTATTCGGCGGGGGTGTACGGGGTCCACCCGTTCATCCTGCTCAACTACAACGGCGACTTCGACGCGGTCTCGACCATGGCCCACGAACTCGGCCACGCCATGCACTCCTGGCTGGCCGGCGCCGCCCAACCCTTTGCCGACAGCGACTACCCGACCTTCCTGGCCGAAATCGCCTCCACCTTCAGCGAGAACCTGCTGGTCGCCGAACTCTTGCGGGGAGACCTCGACGACCTGGTCAAGCTGTCGGTGCTGGGGGGCCATCTGGAGCGGATCCGCGCCACCGTCTACCGGCAGACCCTGTTTGCCGAATTCGAGCGGGACATGCACCGCCGCGTCGAGGCCGGGAACAGCCTGACCCCCGACTGGTTGAACGAACGCTACCTGGCGCTCACCCGCCACTATTACGGTCACGACCTGGGGGTGACCCGGGTCGACGACTTCATCCAGGGCGAGTGGGGCGGCATCCCCCACTTCTTCCTGGGCTACTACGTCTTCCAGTACAGCACCGGCCTGGTCGCATCGCTGGCCCTGGCAGAGCGGGTCCTGCACGGCGGGCCCGCAGAGGCCGGGCGCTACCTCGACGTGCTGCGCGCCGGCGGTTCCGATTACCCGCTGGCGGTGCTGAAAAAGGCCGGCCTCGACATGGCCACCCCCGAGCCCACCCGCACCGCCCTGAACCATTTCGACAACCTGGTGGGCGAGATGGAAAAGCTGGTGGAAAAGCTTCGCGCCTCCGGTCGCCTCTAGCTAGCCTTGGGGACGGACCGCTGAAAATTTGAAAATTTTCCCGGGAGCCGGTCACCACCATGGCGGGGTAGTGGCCCGCAAGTTTAAAAGCTCTGGCGCATCGGATATGGCTTTCATCCGGGGAATGTGGATCAGAACCCCTTGGCCGAAAAGCCGCCGTCGACCGCCAGGCACTGGCCGGTGATCCAGTCCGCGGCCGGCAGGCAGAAGAAGGCCACCGCTGCCGCCACATCGGCGGGCTCGCCCAGGCGCCCCAGCGGGGTGCGGGTTATCACCTTCTCCAGGTAGGCAGGATCCTTCAGCACCGGTTCGGTCAGCGGGGTGCGCACGTACCAGGGGGCCACCGCGTTGACCCGGATGCCGTCCCCGGCCCACTCGCAGGCCAGGTTGCGGGTGAGCTGGATCACCGCCGCCTTGCTCATGCCGTACACCGAGCCGGTGGGCAGGTGGACCTGGCCGGCCACCGAGGCGATGTGGACCACGCAGCCGGCTGCGGCTTTCAGCGACGGATGGAGGGCCCGGCAGAGTTCGAACACCGAACGCAGGTTGGTGTCCATGACCCGATCGTACTCGTCGCGAGTGAAGTCGACCGTTTTTTTTCGCACGTTGGTGCCGGCATTGCTTACCAGAATGTCGAGCCGCTCCCCCGCCACCGCCACCACCGCGGCGATGCCCGCCGATTCGGTCAGGTCGGCGCAGATCCCGCGTGCGGGTAGCCCCCTCTCCTGCCAGTGGGCCACTGCCCCGTCGAGGCCGGCCCGGCCGCGGGCGACCACCACCACCTCGGCCCCGAATCCCAGCAGTGTCTCCGCCACC
>CAZTNO010000165.1:860-6763 GCA_964614865.1 uncultured Clostridia bacterium | reverse complement strand
GCTGCCGCCGGTGACCAGCGCCCGCTTGCCCCGCAATTGCCAGCGTTCATCCATGGGTCGCTCCCAAAACGAGGGAAGTGACACTCGCCCCCCGAGAGAAGCATTATATCAGGCCGTAGCTGTCCAAGCCTATTTCGCAAATCCTCATAAAAAAAACTATTGACATTACGACAAATGTCATACACAATAAATGCGACACGTGTCACACAGGAGGTGCCGTGAGATGACGAAACAAGCCCTTCCCAAACTATCGGATGCCAACTACCAGATCATGCGCATCGTCTGGGATCTCGGCCGGGCCAGCGTCCCCCAGGTCCTCGAGAAGTTGAACGCCGGGAGGCTGGAACCGCTCAAGCGCTCCTCTGTTCAGGTACAGATGACCCGCCTCGAGGAATACGGCTGGTTGAAACACCGCGAAGAGGGCCGCAGCTACATCTTCGAAGCCACCGTCCCGCGCGATTCGACCCACCGCTCGATCATTCAGGACCTCAAGGAACGGGTATTCGAAGGCTCGACCGCGCGGCTAATGCAGTGCCTGCTGAGCGGTCAGCAGCCAGATGAGAGTGAGCTATCGCAGATCAAGGAGCTGATCCGCCGGTACGAACAGGAGAAGTCCCAGTGAACACCCTGTCGCCGTTGCTGCTCAAGATCCTGCTGATCTCCCTGCCGTTGAGCCTGATCGGTCTGGGGGGGAATCGCCTGCTTCGGCACTCCCCCCTGCCGCGCCAGCGCAACTTCATCAACCTGATCATGGCCACCCTGCTGCTGCTGCCGCTGCTGGTCTGGATTGGCCCCAGCCTGGTGCGCGTGCCCATCCCCCCGGCCGATACGGATGCGCCCTTGCTGATCAGCTTCAGCCAAAATCTGGTTTCCGGAATCGGGCCCCGAACCTCTGCCCTGAGTCCCGAATCCCTGCTGGGTTGGACTTGGCTGCTCGGTTCCCTGGTCGGATTCCTTCAACTCGGTTGGGGCATCGGAAAAATCCAGGTCCACATCCGCTCGGGCCGCCCGTTGAGCGACCGGGAAATCGCCTCTCTCCACGACCATGGTCTCGACCTACCCCTGCGGCGCATCCGCCTCTCACCGGGCCTCAAGGGGCCGGCCGCCGCCGGCTTCATCCGCCCCTGGGTTCTCATCCCCAAAAACCTCTTCCAGCACATGGATCCCAGCGAATTCCGGGCCGTCGTCTTGCACGAGTGGGCCCACATCCGCAACCGGGATGCCCTATTCTCCCTGATGGGGGAATCGGTGACGCTCCTGTACTGGTGGAACCCGTTTCTTTGGAGGATGCAACACCAACGGCAGCGGCTCCCGGAGAGGATCGGCGACGAGACGGCCGCCCAAGGCGCAGGCAAGCTGGATTACGCCAAGGCGCTGGTGTCCCTGGTCGAAAAGAGCCGTCAAAATCAGGAATTGCGTGGCGCCATGGCCTTTTTCGGGCCCTTGAGCCTCAGGGAGCGCATCGAACGCATTCTGAATAAGGAGGACCGAATGAACGGAAAGAAGATGCGGATGGGAGTCTTTGTGATCGGCAGCCTGGCCATGGCCGTGATGCTGGTGGCCTCGGGCACCGAATTCATCGCCAGGGCGTCGGAGGGGGGCGAGGCCGAGAGCGGAGCCGCGGTCGCCCAGGATAGCACTCAGGATGCGCAAGGTGCGGAAAAAGTCAAGCGCTTGCCCATCGGCAGGCTGCCAAGCCTGAAAAAGCTGGACTTACCGGCATACCCCCCGGAAGCTCTGCAAAACCGGGTGACCAGTGAAATCGTCCTCGTGATCACCGTCGACCCGCAGGGCAAAGTCGAAAAAGCCGAAGTGGTGTCGGGACACCCGCTGTTCAATGAGGCCGCGACCACTGCCGCCAAACAGTGGCTCTTTTCGCCCTACCTGGAAAACGGCAGGGCCAAGCGGGTGCAATTCACCATCGTCGTCCACTTCGGTTTGACCGCCAGCAACCAGCCCGATATCCGCTTGGGTCAGGCCCCGGGCAAGGCCCTCGCCGGTGCGTTCAGCGAGACGGCGATGACCGCGGTCAACCGTCCCAAGAAGGTCAAGGACGTGACTCCGGTCTATCCGCCCGAGGCCCTCGCCAATCGGGTCCAAGGAGTGGTAACCCTCGAGGTCACCACCAACATCCAAGGCCGGGTCAGGGCGTTGCGGGTAATCAGCGGTCATCCCCTGCTCAATTCGGCGGCGGTCGACGCCGTCAAGCAGTGGGAGTTCGAACCCACGAGGGCCCATGGCCAGCCCCAAGCGGCCACCTTTCCTGTCACCGTGGCCTTCACCTTGCCGCAGAATCCATCGCAACCTTCCGAGGCAGCGAAAAAGTAACCCCGATGGCACTTCCGAGCGGAGGGAGGCGGGCCGATTCGCCGCCTCTCCCCGCTCCGGAGCCACATCAAAGACCTACTTGGCCGGCCTCAACCAGACCACGCAGGGCAGCACGTAATCGGTGCCCTGCCATTTCTGCTGCGCCCGGTCGAGGCCGCCGTCGTCCTTTTTGTCCACCCCCACCGAGTAGAGCCACTGTTTTTCCGCGTGCCAGCGGTAGGGCTGCCCCGAACAGGGGTCGACGGTGCGGTACGACTCCAGGGTGGGCAGCAGCTCCGCCACCGTCCTCTTGCCGTTGTACCGGGCATGCAGCTCGGCCGAGATGCGCAGCATGTCGTAGACGGTGCGGGCCAGCCAGGTCTTGTGCACCACCGGCGCCCGGTTGGCCAGCGCAAACTCCAGGATCGACTTGCCGGTGGCGTTACGGATCCACCACAGCCCCTTCCGGGGCTCGAGCTGCAACCCTTCCAGGGAGGAAGTCCAGCGGTGGGGCGGGGTCTGTTCGAACGCCATCACCCGCACCGTCCAGTCGTGCAGGAGGTGGAGGGTACGATTTTGCTGCAACAGCAGCCTCTCCTTCAGCAGCCGCAGGTTGCCCCATCCCTCGATCTTCGCTAGGTTCGCCAGGGCATCGGCAAAAGCCAGGTACTCGCCGATCGAACAATCCCGCCCGTCGGCCTCCCGGGGGGTCAACGGGGTCAGCCGGGCAAGCACCTGCCCTGCCACCGCGGGGGGGCAGGCCTCCTGGTTCAGCAGCGAGGCCAGCGCCTGGCAGTTCAGGCGGAAGATTGCCACGGCCACGAGACGCGTGATCAGGGCCCGCGAGCCGGCCATGGCCCGGCGCGAGAAGTCGAGGTGAGCGAGCAGGCGATTCGCCCCCCCGGGCCAGTCGCCGTCGCTGGCCTGGAGCAGCGACTCGGAGATGGCGAGCTTGGCCAGCCGTAACCATACAACCAGGTTGGGGATCGGGGCATCGAAATTCGGGGTGATGTACTCCTGGAAAACAGGGGCGGCGATCAGGGCGTCATAGCGCTCCAGGTACGGGCGCACGGCGGCTCCCATCTCCAGCAGAGCGGCCCGGTGCGAAAGGACCTGGGCCATCCTGTCGCTGCCGGGGTTGTCGGGGTTGAACACTCGCCGGGTCGCCTGGATGAACGGCTTAGCCATCTCCTTGCGTTGTTGGCTGTCCCAATTCTTGACGTTTTTCGCCGCCCCGCGGGCGGGGTCGAACAACGACAGGTACTTCTCGCGCACCGCCGGGGAACCGGTATCGACCCCGGGCGGCTCGGGCAGCGCCCACAGCAGGGTATACCCGTTGCCCTCGGCATAGTCGTCGCGGGCCAGGTCGGCCCAGGTGAATTCGCGCGCCGGATCGGCTTTTTCGTCGATCTGGTTGTAGAGGACAAACAGCAGCACCAGCCCCAAGGCGATCCCCCCACCCCACAGCGTCCACTTCAACACTCTGCGTTTCATGGTTTTCTCCTGGCCGCCAGTCTAGCGCGCGTCTCCAGTCAAATCACCACCGGGCGGTCCAGCGTTGGTCATCTTTTGGTAATCTCCCCGCCGGTCAAGGCCGGAACTTGTAACCCCGGCCATGTACCGCCAGCAGATGACGGGGTTCCCGCGGATCCTCCTCGATCAGGGCGCGCAATTTGAGGATGAAGTTGTCGACCGTTTTGGGCGTCGGCGAATACTCGTCACCCCACACCCGGTCGATGATCTCGTCCCGCGAGAAGGCCCGATCGGGACTGCAGGCCAGGAGGGCCAGGATGTCGCGCTCTTTCGGGGTCAGGGGGGTCTCCTTTTCCCCCCGCCGCACCGTGTATCCGTCGAGGTCGACCACCACCCCTTCCACCCGTACGGTCCCGCCGGGCAGGGTCTTTTTGCTCCGTCGCAAAAGGGCCGAAACCCGGGCCAGCAGTTCGGCCACCGAGAAGGGCTTGGTCACGTAGTCGTCGCCACCGGCGGCAAAACCCAGCAACCGGTCGCTCTCCGGGCCGCGGGCGGTGAGAAAGATCACCGGCAGGTCGGGGCGCCCCGCCCGCAACCGGCGACAGACCTCGAAGCCGTCGGGACCCGGCAGCATCACATCGAGGAGGACCAATTCGGGTGGATGCTCTCTCGCCGACTCGACCCCGGAGACGCCGTCGCCGGCAACCCGCAGGTGGTGGCCGTGGAAGGTGAACGCATTCAGCAAACCTTCGACCAGCAGGGGATCGTCTTCGATCAGCAGGATTTCAGCCATGCGTTTTCTCCAACGGCACGTGGATGGCAAACACGCTACCTCCGCCCGGGCGGCGGGAAACCCGGACCCGCCCGCCGTGCCCGCGGGCCACCTGGGCGACCAGGTAGAGGCCCAGCCCGTTCCCCTCACGGGAGGCATGCCGCGGGTCGGTCGAACGGAAGTACTTGCGGAACAATCGCCGCCGGTCCTGCCAGCGAATGCCGGGCCCGCGGTCAAAAACCTCGATCACCGCGAATCTTCCCCGCCGGGTCAGGGCGAGCCGGTCGGCCCCGCCGGCGTACTTGCGGGCGTTCTCCAGCAATTCCGAGATCGCACCCAAAACCCCCTCGTGATCGATCCGAACCGGCGGAACGGTCTCGTCGATTTCGAGGGAAAGGTTCCCCTCCCCTCCGGGGCGCTTCCCCCTCATCGCCGCCGTGCGGAGAAGGGGGGCGAGGGGTTGGCGGGTCCTCGTGCCGGGCAAGAGGTCGCCTTCATTGCCAGCCGAATCGAGCAGTTTTTCCACCACCCCGCCGAGCCGATCGCTCTCGACGATGATGGCCGAGAGGTATTCCCGCCTTTTGGCCTCGTCGGTTACCCACCCCCCCTGGAGGTTTTCGGCCAGCAGGCGCATGCGGGTCAGCGGGGTCTTGAGGGTGTGGGCCAGTGAATCGACCAGATCGCCGCGCGCCTGTGCCAGCCGGGTTTCGAAGCGGGCTTGGCGGCGGACCAGCAGCAAGCCGGCCAGGACCAGGGCGGTCAGGGCGGCGACCAACCCCGCCTCCAGGCGCACCGCCTGCCGGGCTAGCCGTTCGGGGGCTTGCCCGGAGCGGAAACGAAGTTCCAGCCGCCAGCCAGGGAGGAGGGTGGCGCGGGTCAGAACCCCCGGTTCCGCCGCTTGCCGGTCCCGACGCAACGTCAGGGTGGCGTGGCGAGGATCGAACCAGGCGGCGACCAGCGGGGAGAGAATTTCGCTTCTGGCCCACTCGGCATCGACCATGAACCCCGCCCGCCCGATCCCGGGCAGGGGGGTTGCCGCCACCAGCCAGCGCGGGACGCCTCGCCCGTCGGCGACGACTTGCCATTCCGGCAGAGAACCCTCCAAGCCGGCCCGGGGCTGGCCCAGCAAGGACCGGTAGAAAGCGTAGCCCTCGTCTCGCGGGGCCAGCAACTCCAGTAGCGCCCTTTCGCGAAACGAGACGTTCCCGGAAAAGGGGGGATCCTCCTCCTCCCAGTCGGGCAAGGTGGTGCGCGAGGGGAACGCCCCGGCCAGGCCGGTTTCCTCGGTTCTGGCAGGAGTGGTTTCCACCGGCAGCCGCCCGGCCTGACGCACCAGTTCCAGGGCCTCTTC
>CAZTNO010000165.1:0-850 GCA_964614865.1 uncultured Clostridia bacterium | reverse complement strand
CGCGCAGAAAGCTCCAGCGCGAATCGTCGCCCGCCTCGGCGACCAGCAGGGCCTCGAGCAACTCCCGGCTATACCGGGCTGCTTCGAGCACCCGCTCCCCCGCAGTTTCCAGCCGGGCCAGTTGCCGCAACGAAAGCAGGCGCGCAGCCGACACTCGTTCCCCACCTGCGGCGGCTCGCCGGTAGTAGGCGGAGGCCTGGGGCCAGAGGTTCAACCGTTCGTAGCAGCGCCCGATGGCGTGGGCAAGGACGGCCCGCTCCCCGTCCGGGCGGGTGCGGGCCAGCAGGGCGAGGTACTCGGGTATGGCAACCCGCGGCCCGGGCGGACCGTACTCGAGACGTTCGATCCGTTCCAGCAGGCGGGAAAGACCGGTTTGCGGTTTGCCCAGGGGGCTGGCGACGTTTCGATCCACCTTTTCCGGAAAAGGGAAAAGATAATCCCCTCGCTGGTCGCACACGAAAGGGAAGCGCATGTGGGGAGCGCTCCCTTGCCAGCGCTGCATCGCCAGCCAAAGCGCGTCCCGTCGGATCGGGGGGCTGGAAGGCACCTTCAAGGCGGCCAGGGCTACCCTGGCCCGCTCGGCCAGCCGATCGCGAAATTGCTGTTCCAAAGCGGTCAACTTGCGTCCCGCCTCCAACTCCAGGGCCAACGCCCGCACTTCGCCTTGACGGATCACGGCGGCGATGGCCAGGACGGCGCCGAGCACCGCCAGCAACACGACCAGCGGGATCAGGATGGAGGCAACCCGGAACCGAGAAAAAAAGGGGCGATGACCCATGGCGCTGACGATCTCTCCCGAATGCGAATCGGGCTGATTATAACAGATTGCCCTGAAGTCCCCGCCGGACAA
>CAZTNO010000164.1:6101-6767 GCA_964614865.1 uncultured Clostridia bacterium | reverse complement strand
AGAAAAACCGATGAGCCAAGAGCTTCTTTCCCCCGAGTTGCTGGAAATTCTGGTCTGCCCCTGCTGCAAGGGGGAACTGACCCTTCTCCACTCGCCGCCACAAGGACCCGGGTTGCATTGCCCGCCTTGCCACAAGATATTCCCCATTCGCGAGGGGATTCCGGTGATGCTGGTGGATGAGGCGATCCAGGCGCCCTGACCCCAGGTCGATGCCCGCCCTTTCGCTCCCCCCCGGCCGGCCGGTCGTGTTCATCCGGTTGCGACTGCTTGGCGACATCGTGATGACGATTCCTGCGGTCTCCCTGTTCCGGGAGCGCTTCCCCTCAAATCCGGTGCACTACGTGGTCGAGGAACGCTTTTTGCCGGCAGCGCAGCTGGTGCCCGGAATCGCCGCCATCGTGCCGGTGCCGGCCCCCCTGACCGCAACTGGTTGGTGGCGGTTTCACCGGCTCATGACCCGCCTCGCCCCGGCGGCGACCATCGATTTTCACTCGGGACCGACGGCGGCCCTCCTCGCCTGGGCCACCCGGGCTCCGTTGCGCATCGGCTATCAGACCCCCAACCGCAACTGGGCCTACCACCTCCGGCTTCCCCGCACTCCCGGGCCCCTCCCCACCCACTCGGTTTTCCACCAGGCCACCCTGCTCGCCCCGTTCGGGGTGGACC
>CAZTNO010000164.1:0-6091 GCA_964614865.1 uncultured Clostridia bacterium | reverse complement strand
CGCCCTATCCGGCCGTGGCCACTCCGGTGAGTGTCGATTCCCCGTTGCTCGAAGCTCTCGCAGCTCCCCCGGTTTTGCGGGTGGTGTTACACGTGGGCGCCGGCGGAGTGGCCCGGGATTGGGGCGAAGACCGCTTTACCGAACTCGCCCGATTGCTGGTGGAAAAAGGCCTGTCGGTTCACCTGATCGGACACTCCGCAAACGAGCGGCAGCGCGCCCGCCGCATCTCGGCCGAGGTGACGGTCACCGACTGGACCGGCCGCCTGACCTTGACCGAAACGCTCCACCTGATCCAGCAGAGCGGAGTGTACTGCGGGGCCGACTCGGGACCGATGCATCTGGCCAGCCTGACCTCGACCCCGCTGGTGGCCCTCTTCGGCCCCAACCTGCCACAAATCAGCGGTCCCTGGAGAACCGACCGGGTGACCGTGCTGGAGCCGCACCGCCCCTGCCGCCCCTGTTCTCAACCCCGGCGCGACTGTGGTACAATGCCTTGTATCCGCGATATCGAGGTCGGGTCGGTTTATGAAGCCATCCAGCATTCTCTCGGCCGAGCCTAGTTTTTTCCTCCTCCTCCTCTTCCTGTTTTCGATCCACCTGTCGATTGCCCTGTGTTACGTCGCCTTCACGGTGCTGGGGGTGGTGCTGCTGGCCGACCTGTGGCGCCGGGGCTTCGACATCGAGCTCCCCCGTTTCGTGTGGTGGTTTCTCCCCTTCATCGCTGCCACCCTGCTGTCGACTGCCCTGTCGATCAGCCCCTGGATCAGCCTGAGAGACAACAAGGAACTCTTCGTTTTTTTACTGCTGCCGATCTACATCGTGGTGATCGACTCGCCGGCCCGGCTGCGAAAAGCGTTGACTGCGGCCCTCCTGTCGGCCCTGGTCTCCTCGGGAGCTGGCCTGATCAGCGCGGCGGTCCGCGGGTATGCGCTGGATCGCCGGTTGAAGGGCTTCACCTCGCACTGGATGACCTTTTCGGGGCTGTTGATGATGTCCCTGATCTTCTTTGCCATCCTGCTCTGGCTTCCCGGAAAGTGGAAGAAGCGCTTCGGGCTGGGCATCGCCTTGCTGCCGATCACCGTGGCCCTGATCCTGTCGCTCACCCGTTCGGCCTGGCTGGGTCTCGCGGCCGCCCTGGCGTTTTTTCTGTTCAGCTGGCGTCCGAAGTGGATCGTGCCCGGGCTTACCGCCGCCCTGATCCTGTTCATGCTGCTGCCGGGTCCGGTGAAAGACCGTTTTCGCTCGATCGTCGACCCCCGCGACCCGTCCAATCGCGACCGTCTGTTCATGGTCTACACCGGAGCGCACATCGCCCGCGATCACCCGCTCACCGGGGTGGGGGCTAACAACGTCCCCTTCGTCTACCCGCGTTACATGCATCCCCAGGCCGAGCACCCCAACCTCCACCTGCACAACAACTTCTTGCAGATCCTGGCCGAACGGGGGATCATCGGGCTGCTCGCCTTGCTGCTGGCCTTTGCAGTTATCCTGTTCGATTTGGTCGGGGTGATCCGCACCTCTTCATCCAACCCCAGAAAATGGCTTGCCCGCGCCTCGCTGGCGGTCTTTGTCGGCTTTCTGGTGGCAGGGTTGTTCGAATACAACTTCGGCGGCTCCCAGATCAAATTTCTCCTCTTCTTCTTTCTGGCCCTTCCCTTCACCCGGGCAGTACTCCCCTCCCGGAGGGTCGCATGATTGCCATGAAACGGGTGGTCCACCTGCTCGACCGGATGGCCGGGCGGACACTGCTGGTGGTCGGCGACGTCCTGCTCGACCGCTACCTGTTCGGAGCGGTGGAGCGTATCTCGCCCGAAGCGCCGGTCCCGGTGCTGCAGGTCGAACGGGAAGAGGATCGGCTGGGGGGAGCGGGCAACGTCGCCCTCAACGTCGACCGCTTCGGAGCCCGCAGCATCCTACTCGGGGTCTGCGGCGACGACCCGGCTGGGCGGGAGTTGTTCCGGCAGAAAGGCGATGGGGGGCTGTTGACCGTGGACCAAAAGCAGCAAACCATCGTCAAGACCCGGGTGATCGCCGGGAGGCAGCAGATCGTGCGCATCGACCGCGAGCGCCCCCTCACCTACCCCGAAACCGCCCTGGCCACCCTGGCCAGCACCCTCGACCAGCTGCCGATCGACGGCATCATCGTCTCGGACTACGCCAAGGGGACGGTCGATCCCCGCATCATGGATGTGCTGCGCCCATTTGCCTCCCGCCGCCATTTGCCGCTGTGGGTGGACCCCAAACCGCCACGCGAGCATTTGTACAAGGGGGTGTCGGGCCTGACTCCGAACCTGCGCGAGGCCGAGGCCATGCTGAAGGCCCCGTTGAGACAGGAGGATGAACTGGCCCGCGGGATCGCCACCCTGCGCCGCCGACTGGGCTGCCAGGCCGTCCTGATCACCCGGGGGGCGGCGGGCATTTCGGCCGGGGGATCGGGCAGTCGGGTGTTCCACTACCCCGCCTTCAGTCACGAGGTATTCGACGTCACCGGAGCCGGGGACACCGTGATCGCCATCCTGGTTTTGGCCCTGACCGCCGGAGCCACCCTGCGCGAGGCGGTCGCTTTTGCCAACGCCGCCGCCTCGATCGTGGTCGAGCGTATCGGCGCCTCGCAGGTCAGCCGTCTCGAGTTGCAGGAACGCCTCTCCCACCTTCCCCACGGCCGTTGAATTCCCTGGCCCTGTTCCGGCAACTCGCGGTGGGCCTCTTGCCCATCCTGGTCTTTGTCACGGCCGAGGCGGTCTGGGGCACCCGGGTGGGGTTGCTGGTGGCCATCGCCAGCGGCGTGCTGGAACTCGGCTGGACGTGGCTCCGCCAACAGAAATTCGACAGTCTGGTGGTGGCCGACACCCTGCTGGTCGTTTTGCTGGGCGGGGGCTCGCTGTGGCTGGAGAGCCCGCTCCTCTTCAAGATCAAACCCGCCCTGATGGATTTGCTTTTGGCCTCGATCTTCGGTTTGTCGGCTTTCAGCCGCTTCGACCCCCTGGCCCTGATGATGCGCCGCACCTTGCGCGGCATCGAACTCTCCCCGCTCCAGACCGCGGCCATGCGGCAGAAAGCCAGGATCCTCTTCGCCCTCTTGCTGGGGCACGCCGCCCTGGTGCTCTTTGCCAGCTGGAAGATGTCGCCGGGAGCCTGGGCTTTCATATCGGGCGCCCTCCTCTACATCGTGATCGGGCTATGGCTGGGCGCCGAGTTTTTGCTGGGAATCGGGCGCAAGCGACGATACTCGGGAGAGGAGTGGTTTGACCTGGTCACCGCCGACGGCATGACCATCGGCCAGGCGCCGCGAAGCGTCTGCCATTCCGGGCCGGGAAAGATGCACCCGGTGATCCACCTCCATTTGCTGGATGCGGGCGGACGGTTGTATCTGCAAAAACGGTCGGCCCGCAAAGAGATCCAGCCGGGCAAATGGGACACCGCGGTCGGCGGTCATGTGGCCGCGGGCGAAACGGTGGAGGCGGCCCTGGGCCGCGAAGCGCGGGAAGAGCTGAACCTGGCCGAGTTTTCCGCCCGCCCCCTGCTCCGCTACGTGTGGCAGAGCCCGGTCGAAACGGAACTGGTGCACGTGTTTTTGGCCCGGGGAAGTTTTCCTGGGCTGCGCCCCGATCCCGCCGAAATCGAGGAGGGGCGATTCTGGAAGATCCGCAACATCCGGGAAAGTATGGGCCGGGGAGTGTTCACCCCCAACTTCGAGCACGAGTTCGAGCGCATCCTCCCCGCCCTGACCGGGAACGATCGCTGAGGGGCGACCGGAGCGATCCCGTTTTTCGCTGGCGAAAAAAAATCCCGAACCGAAGCAAAAATCGCCCGATCAGCCCTCCTTTTCCACGGACATGTCCCGTTCCACCCGGGATCCCTTTCCGGCAAAATGGGCGGCGACCCAGCCATCGAGGTTCCGGGCAAATTCCTTGCGGCTCACTCCCACTGCCGTTGCCAGCAGGGCCAGCCAGTCGCCGTCCACGGGCGGCCGGCGACGTGCGAGAAGCCCGGCCAGCAATCCCGGCCGCGTTTCTTCGAAGTAACGGGTACGCCAATATCCGGCGATATAGATCGCCACCAGCGAATCGGCGTCTTGCCCGGTGAACCGGGGAAGGCGGCGTGAATTGGTCACCGCCGGCGCCCGGCCAAGAGTTTCTGCTGTCCCGGCCAGGACAGCCGGTTCGCCAGCGACGAGATCCATGGTCACCATGGCCAACCCCTCGTTCAGCCAGGAAGGAAGTCGCAGGTGGGCCACACAGGCGTGGGTCAATTCGTGGCCACAGATCAGGGCCAATTTTCGATCCGGGTCGTGCTGCGGAACGAAAATACGCTGGCCGATACGGGAATCACTCGCCAGAAGGAGCCGGGGCGGCTTCACGCCGACCACCTGCCGGCGGCCGATTCGCATCGTCCACCCACCAACAACCGGCCACCCCCGGCGGGCCCGCAATCCCCAGAGAGGCAAGGTCACCACCAGGATGATTCGCCAGGGCAAACTGGCCGCCCCGAGCGTGGAACTCAGCCACGAGGTCATCAGACAAACGAACAAGTCTTTCGGCGGCGAAAGCCGCCAATTCTTTTCAATCAACTCCAATGACCGCTGGCAGACCCCGCCGATCCGTTCAGCGGTTTCCTGCTCCTGATCCGGGAACAGTACCGTCAGCCCCCCCCGTTGAAACGACTTCAAGGCCACTCGCCCTCCTGGGCTCCAGTATACCCTAGCATCGGCCGATAGGCGACAAAAGGCTCACGGAGGTTATTGATTTTTCGTTTTCACCGGCCCAGAATGCCAGGGACGAGAGAGATGGCGAGAAGATGGGGGGAGGAATGATCGAGAAACGAAGAGACCTGCGGGTCGAACCAAAAGCCGTTTCGGTCCGGGGGAAGTTGTACAACGTAATCAATTTCCGCATCCGTGACATCAGCGAGGGCGGCATCTGCCTGCTGAGCAACTTCATGGCCACGGTCGGCTCCACCTATTCCATTTTTCTTTTCGAAGGGGGCCATCACCAGGAGTTCGATATCCGGGTGGTGCGGGCCGAAGTGGATCGGGTCAACGCGGACGAAGACGAAGTGTTTTCTCCTGGGCTTATCCTTGCCATCAGCGCCTGCTTTGTCCAACTCACCGACGAGCGGAGCGAATTCCTGAAAGAATTGTTGTCACGGAACCGTACCGAGAACGAGGTGGGCTTCTTTCCCGCCCCCCCCCTGCCAACGCCGGGCAAAGAAGAACCTGGCATGGAAAAAACTAAGAAGGGGAAAGCGGCTCAGTGGAAAAAAGCCGCTTCGCGGTGACGATCAGCGAGATCCCGGAGGGAAGGTGGCAGCCCGTAGGGGAGTCGAACCCCTCTTGTCGGAATGAAAATCCGATGTCCTAACCGATAGACGAACGGGCCTTATCCATGAGCCGTGTTGGATTCGAACCAACGGCACCCGCCTTAAAAGGGCGGTGCTCTGCCAGCTGAGCTAACGGCCCCAACACGATAAAGATACCACAGGAACCGCTTCCCTGTCAATGAAAACCGGGGCCAAAAAAGCGGAGCCCGGACCCCGATAGCCCGGGCTCGTCAGGGAAACGCCAACCCCGGGATCAGTTGAAGTAGAAGTTCAATCCGGCGGTGGCGGTGAACCCCGACAGGTCAAAGAGTTCGAAATCCTCGAAGTCTTCCGACAGACGCCCCCGGGCGTAGGTGTACTTGCCTTCCAGGGTCAACCCGACACTTCGCTGAATCCGGATGAGCAATCCGGCCCGAGCCGTCAAGCCGATGGCCACCGAGCGGGTGTAGGCGTTGCCTTCATAAACGTCCATGGTGATCTGGTTGACGAACTCCCCCCACTGCTCGTAGGTCCAGGGGATCACCGCGACGCCCACCCCGACATCAGGGCAGAAATCGCGGCGGTGGCCGTTGGGGTAGAGCCGCAAGGTCCCCTCGATCGGGGTCATCTTCAACGAGTAGTTCTGGTCGATCGAAGAGCCGTCCATGTGCTCGAAGTCGCGGTAGTGGGTAAACCGCTTGCGGGAGTAATTGCCCATCTCGAAGGCCAGGGTGGCGTTGCGACCCAGCGGGGTCTCGTATTCCACCGCGAAGTAGGCGTTGAGCATGTCGAT
>CAZTNO010000163.1:0-6789 GCA_964614865.1 uncultured Clostridia bacterium | reverse complement strand
TCCTTGCCGCCCCCCCTTTTTTTTTGCGACTCGGTTTTGGTAGGGGGATCCAATCCAAAAAGAAAACACCGAGGCCAAGTGCCTGGGGGGTCAATAGCGCAGGATGCTCTTCTTTTCGATCTCCTCGACGATGGCCATCTTTTTTTTGTAGAGCATCCGGTCCAGCCAGGCAAACCGCCGGCCCAACACGTCTTTTTCGAGGGTGCCCGCGTACTTGCCCATGAAATCGGCGGTCAGCGTCCGGGCATTGTAGGCGGCCCAGTAGATCCGACCTGAAAGGGGCACCCCGCGCAGTTTGAACAGGGCGATCCAGGTGCGATGGACGATGCGCAAAACGATCGCCTTGAGCACGCTGCGCAGTTTCCGGACGTAGTAGATGTCGAAGGCGGGAATGCTGACGGCCTGGTCGATGCACATGCGCCGGAAAAGATAGCCGAAGCGAACCCGGTGCCAGTGATAGAAGAGGGCGTTCCGGGCCAGGGCGATCGAATGGCCGGTGAGCAGAAGCTCTTTTGCCAAAAGCATGTCCTCGCCGTAGGGAACGGCGGGAAAACGGATCTCTAGCAAAGTTTTTTGGTCGAAACACGAGGCGCAGTTGTCGAAATTGCACAGCCGTCGGCGCAGGTCGGGGGAGAGGAGGGGCCACACGTAGGGGGTCAAAGGCTCGGACAGGTCGGCCATTTTGTCGGGCCACCGGTTGTGCAGGTAGGCGTCGATGGGGTCGTGCCACTGGGGGTGGACCTGGCAGACGCCGTAGGCCGCCACCGCCTTTCCCTCCCGTACCGGGCGGGTCAGTTCAGTTAAAAAATCCACCGCCGCAGGGACGATGTCGTCGGTGAGAAAGACCACGATCGGGGCCCGGGCCTCCTCGGCGGCGCGCATGCGGGTGCCGCTGTGGCTGAAGGTCCCTTCGGGGACGTCGAGGATGCGGATGTCCGGAATGGGCAGCCCTTCCAGGTAGGCCCGGGTGCCATCGCTGGAGGCGTTGTCGGTAAAGATCCATTCCATCCGGCCGGAAAAATCTTGCATGCGCAGGGCTTCGATCAACCGCGGCACGACGGGCAGCGAGTTGCGGACCGGGATGACGACGGTGAGATCAAACGCTGGATTGGCCACGGAGTTGCTCCCAAATGGGGTCGAACAGGCGGTCGATATCCCGGGCGAAGCGGTCGCCGGCAAAGGTCGCGGCCCGGGTCACCGCTCCGGCGGCAAGGGATTTCCTGCCCGAATCGCCTGCCAGCAGCGGCAGGGTGGCCTGGATCAATTCCCGCAGGCTCGACACCCGCCGGCCCGAACGCCCCTCCTCGACGATTTCCCGCTGTCCGCCGCCGTCGAACACGATCGGCACCGCCCCCGCCTGCATGGCTTCGACGATGGTCATGCCGAAGTGTTCCACCCGGGCGGGGTTTCGCTGATAGAGGCCGCAGAGATGCCAGAAAATGGCCGCTCGGTGGTAGAGGTCGTCGAGTTCGGTTCCCGGCACGTTCACCCGCAGTTCGCAGCGTCCGGGAGGCAATGCCTCAGCCTGCCTGCGTACCTCCTCCAGGTAGGGGTTGGCCTCGCCGCTGCCGCCGGCCAGAACCAGCCGCCATCCAGCGCTCTCGGCCGGGTGATCGCGGAGCAGCCGGCCGAACGCCTCGACCATGGCCAGCTGGTGCTTGCTCCCCCCCGATTCGAAGCGGGCCGCCGACAGGATCAGTTTTTCTTTGTCATCGGGGAGCGCCGCAGGGCGCGTTTCGATCGGCGGGTAGATGAGTCTGGCCCCGCCCAGCCCCCACTTGCGCTCGATCCACCTTGCGGTATAGCGGCTGTTGCAGACCAGGTGGCGGTAGTGGTGGACCCGGAAGTGGGGCGAGCGGCGCCGCTCGGGAAAGTGGCAGATGAACACCGATTCGGGGGCCAGCGGCAGCACCATTTCGAGCATCGAGTTGTTCACGAACACGTCGTAGCGGCCGCTTTCCAGGGCCACCGGGTCGAAGGGGTTGGCGGCCAGGTCGAAAGCGCAGGCGGGATCGATGGTCCGTTCAGGTTGTTCGAAGAAGGGCAACGGGACGATCCGCACCCGGCAGCGGGAAAGGTCGAGGTGGTACCAGCGGGAAAAACTCTCGCAGCTGACCGGGCGGTTGGCGATCAGGGTGACGTCGCAGCGTTCCTGCAACAGGTGGGCGAGCACCAGCCCGTAGCGCTGCCCCCCCCCGATGAGATGGAAGGTGTGGTCGTAGATGGCCACGGTCGGTTTGCGGAGCCCTTCGGCCAGTTCAATCCGGGCCAGGGCGTTCCAGGCTACCTGGACCCCGCCTCGCCGGGCCAGGGCCCGCAGCGCGGCGTCCAGGCTGCCCGGGGAGGCGGCGGCTTCGGCCAGCAGTTTGGGCAACCAGTCGCCGGTTTGCACTGCCTCCGGGGCCAGCTGCCCGATCCGTTGGGCCAGGTTTGCCGGGTCGGGAATCATGGCGACGGAGGCGGGGAGTCATCGTTCCGGGGGGGGAGACTCCCTTGCTCGAGCAACTCCCGCTCCAGGGTGTCGAGGCGGGTCTCGATGCGACGCAGCCTCAGAAACGAGGCCAAATGGAAAACGACCAGTTGTTCGGCAAAGAGCACCTGGCGGTCGAAAAGGGGGGCGAACAGCCGGAACAATTTTTGCTGCACCCAGCAGAGGATTCTCCCCTTGAACGAGTTTTGGGCGGGGAGGCGTTCCAGCCAGGGGCGAAAGTCGATCGCCTCGTTCAGCGTGGAGAGGCGGGACCCCATCTCCTGGTCCAACTCGGTGTCGTCGAGGAGGTGCAGCGAAACCCTGGGCAGAGCGGCAGGGGGGGCCGCGAGCAGGTCGGACAGGCGAGTGCTGCGGTCGATTTCACCTTGCAACTCCACTTTGAGCAAGGCCAATTGTAGGAGATCCGATTTGCAAAGGGCCATCGATCGGGATTCTACCACAAGAAAGCGGCTCGGGGCAACTCGCCCGCGCAGGCCAAAAATTTTCAGGAATTGCGCTTTTTGAGCGGAAAAAAAAGCGGATTTATGCTATATTCTTGAAGTTTCGGGGGCCATCATCATGGATAACAAGGAAATTTTGCCAGATGTCGATGTGTCGCGCCTGACCGGCGACCCACAGCAGCAACGGATCGTGGAATTGGAGCGGCTCCACGCCATCCATCATGCGGCCCGCGAAAAGATGCAACGAACCGAGGCCAAAACTCAGGCCATTCTTGAGGCGATTCCCGACACCATGCTGCTACTCGACCGGTCGGGCTCCCTCCTCGACATCCGCACCGATGCCGAGATGGGCCTTTTTCTCCGGCCCGAAGAACTGGTAGGCCGCCAGATCGAAGAGGCCCTGCCGATAGATTTGGCCGCCAATCTGCGGGAGAAACTGACCGCCCTGCTGGAGACGGGGCAAGTGCAGATCTGCCACCACCGGGTGACGTTATCGGGGCAAACCCGTTTTTTCGAGTGCCGGCTGGCCCCCAGCGGGGAACAGGAAGCGTTGGCCATCATCCGCGACGTCACCACCTCGCGCATGGCCCTGGAGGCGCTGAAACAGAGCGAAGAGCGTTACCGGCGCCTGCTGGGCGCCATCACCGATTACATCTACACCGTCGAGGTGAACCGCGGTGAGGCGGTAAACACCATCCATGGCCCCGGGGCAGAAGGGGTCACCGGGTACAACGAGGCCGATTTTGCCGGCGATTCCTACCTGTGGTTCCGCATGATCCATCCCGACGACCGGGAACAGGCCACCCGCCAGGCCACCGATTTGCTGGCCGGCCGGGGGCAGCCCGCCATCGAACACCGCATCGTGCGCAAGGACGGCGAGGTGCGCTGGGTCCGCAACACCCCGGTGTTGCGGTTCGATTCCGACGGCGTGTTGGTGGCCTACGAGGGGCTGGTGGTCGATATCACCGACCGTAAGAAGGCCGAAGACGACCTGTTGACCGAAAAGGAAAGGCTCGCAGTCACCCTGCGCTCCATCGCCGACGGGGTGATCACCACCGACCGGGCGGGGCGGATCCTCCTTTTCAACCCGGTGGCAGAGCAACTGACCCGCAGGCGTCAAGCCGAGGTCATTGGCCGGTTATTGAGCGAGGTGGTCTCCCTGGAGCGCAACGAGCGGGGAAATTGGCAGCCGGTCGACCCGGTTTTCGAGGTGATTCGAACCGGATCGCCGGTGGAGTGGAGCGTGCCTATGAAAATCGTCCCGCAAGAGGGGCGAGCGGTCGATGTCACCGCCAGCGGCGCTCCCATTCACGATACCAGCGGTGAGGTCGTGGGGGTGGCGTTGGTGTTTCGTGACATCACCGAGCGCCGGAAAGTGGAAGAGGAGTTGATGAAGAACCTGAAGCTCAAATCGCTCGGGATCCTCGCCGGAGGGATCGCCCACGACTTCAACAACGCCCTCACCGCCATTCTCGGCAACCTTTCGCTGGCCCGCATGACCCAGGCCGACCCGGCCCGGTCGCTGGACCACCTCCACGAAGCCGAGCACGCGACCATGCGGGCCAAGGAACTCACCCAGCACCTGCTGACCTTCGCCAAAGGGGGAGCTCCGCTGAAGCGGGTCATGACCCTGGGAGAGTTCCTGACCACCACGGTCCAGTTCGCCTTGAGCGGGAGTTCGGTGCGGCCCAAATTCGAGATCGCCCACGACCTGTGGTCGGCCGAAATCGACGAGGCCCAGGTCGGGCAAGTGATCAACAACGTGGTGATGAACGCCGATCAGGCCATGGCTTCGGGTGGCACCCTGACCGTCACCGCCGAAAACGCCCAGCTTGGCGACGACCGGCTGGCTTCGGAAATCACCCTTCCCCCCGGCCCCTACCTGCGCATCACTTTTCGCGACGAAGGGGTGGGCATCCCCCGCGAGGAGCTGGTCAAGGTGTTCGACCCCTACTACACCACCAAAGAGAACGGGGTGGGGCTGGGGTTGTCGATCGCCCATTCGATCATCGAGCGGCACGGCGGGGGGTGGGGGGTCGACTCCGAAGTGGGGCGGGGGACGACGGTGATCCTCACCTTGCCGGCCATGGGGAGGCGGATCGACATGCCCCCCCCTCGCCCCCTCGACATCGTCCGTTCCGAGGGGCGGGTGCTGCTGATGGACGACGAGGAGATCATCCGCAACGTGGGTCGAAAGATGCTGATGAACCTCGGCTACGAGGTCGAGGTGGCCAGCGAGGGGCAGGAGGCGGTTGAGCTCTACTGCCAGGCCCTGGCCGCCAAGCAGCCATTTGTAGCGGTAATCCTCGACCTCACCGTGCCAGGCGGTGCGGGTGGGTTGGAAGCCCTCGCGCGGCTGCTCGAGGTCGACCCCCAGGTGAAGGCGATCGTCTCCAGCGGATACTCCAGCGATCCCGTCATGGCCGAGCCCGACCGGCACGGTTTTGCCGGGGTTATCGCCAAACCGTACCGCATCGAGGATTTGGGGTCGCTGTTGTTGTCGGTCATCGGTAGCAAAACCTGAAATGACGGTGCCGCAGGGCGGGAAACCTTGACAGTGGGCGGCTGATCGTGTAAGGTGGGGTTATGACCTGCCGAAGCGCCTGCTGCTGGTTGCCGCTGCTCCTCCTGCTGACCTCTTTTCTCGGGGCCAGCGAGGCCAGCAGTGAGCCCAACAATCCGGCCAGCGCCCGTGGTTTCCGACAGATATTCCCGAACAAGTCGAATCGTAGCCTTTATCGCTCCCCGGGCCGCAACCTTCGCAAGCCCCGCAAACGGCTGGTGCGCCGCTACCGGCAAGTGGCCCCCCCCGCGGTCTATCTGGACCGGCCGCTGAACCCCGACCGTTTCGTCGCCGCCCTGGTCGCCGACGTCGACAGCGGC
The DNA here is from genome assembly GCA_964614865.1 of uncultured Clostridia bacterium. Lineage (GTDB taxonomy): Bacteria > Acidobacteriota > Aminicenantia > UBA2199 > UBA2199 > CAZTNO01. The sequence goes on along the minus strand of CAZTNO010000163.1, from coordinate 975 downwards.
GTGGTGTTTTACGGCAAGAACATCGACCAACTGCGGCCGATCGCTTCGCTCACAAAACTGATGCTTTCCCTGCTGGTGCTCGAGCGCATCGAGCGGGGCACCTGTTCCTGGTCCGCTCCGGTCACTGCTTCCAGCAACGCTTGCCAGCGCGGTGGGTCATCCCTGTTCCTCCGTGCCGGCGAGACCCTTCCGCTCGAGGATCTGATGCGCGCCGTGCTCATCAAGTCGGCCAACGATGCCGCCTACGTGGTAGCCGAATACCTGGGGGGAGGGGATGTCGAGCGGTGCATTGCCGAGATGAACCTGAAGGCGGTGCGACTCGGTTTGTCCGATTCGCTGTTCTTCAACCCCGATGGTCTTCCCCCGCCAAAAAACCAGCCCGAGAGGGAGAACCGCTCCAGTGCCAAGGATCTCTTCGTGCTGGCCCGCGAAGTGATCCGCCACCCGGAGATCTTCCGCTTCACCGCCACTCCGCGCGCCTGGTTGCGCGGCGGCAAGACCGAAGTGGTCACCAGCAACCGGCTGCTGCTGAAGTCGTACCCGGGCATGGACGGATTGAAAACCGGTTTCTACCAGCGGGCGGGATTCAATTTCATCGGCACCGCCACCCGGGGTGGACGCCGGTTGATCACGGTGGTCCTGGGGGCCCCTTCGAATGCCGAGCGTTTCACCCAGGCGGCCAGCCTGCTGAATTTGGGTTTTTCCTCGCTGTCATCCAATTCGCCGCTGTTCCCGTCGGTGGTCGGTCGCTAGTTTTCTTCCGGCCTCTTTTCCCCTTCCATCCCGGGCTGAAGTGCGTTCGCCACATCGGCAATCAGTTTCAATTCCAGCAGCGGAGAGATGAGCAGCGAGTACAGAAACAGCCCAAAACCCAGTCCGAACAGGGAGAGGAACAAGATCACCGGGGAAGGCTGCCCGTGGACTGCGAGCAGGGTGATGGTCACGAAGGGGAGGGCGATTGCCGAAGCGACCAGG
>CAZTNO010000162.1:0-6805 GCA_964614865.1 uncultured Clostridia bacterium | reverse complement strand
ACTTGAACTGGAATATGCCTCATGATGGGCCAAAAAATGGGGGGACGCCAGGCCACGGCTCCCTTGACAGGAAGACCTTCCCGGGGTACAATACCGGCAATCAAGCCCGAAGGCACCGGCCATGGCGACCGCGGCTGGGCACCGGTGAGTTCGCTCCCCAGTTTCCCATTCCAGTCCTCTTTCCTGCTCCATTGAGTTCTGGACCGCTGATATTCCCACCAATCCGGCCCTATCCGGCAATTTAACCATGAAAAAAGGAAATCAATTGAACGAACGTATCGACGCCAATCCCCGCCCCCGCACCTCCGCCCCGGCGGACCGTACCTATTCCGCTCCTGCCCAGGGGAGCCGCCATCCCCATGCCGGCAAACCCGCCGTGTCCCCGGCCCCGCGCGCGCCGCTGCAAGGGGGCGTCCACGACCTGCTGCCCGAACTGATGAAAGCCGTCGCCGAGCAGGGGTACAGCCAGCCGACCCCGATCCAGACCCAGGCCATTCCCCACCTGCTCGCCGGCCGCGACCTGATCGGCTGCGCGCAGACCGGTACCGGCAAGACCGCGGCCTTCATGCTGCCCATCCTGCAGTACCTTTCCGGCACCCGCCGGCCTCCGGTCAAGGGACAGCCCCGGGTGCTGGTGCTGGCCCCGACCCGCGAACTCGCCGCCCAGATCGGCGACAGCGCCGCCGCCTACGGCCGCCACCTGCGCTTCCGCCACACCGTGATCTTCGGCGGCGTGGGGCAGAACCCCCAGGTCGAGGCCCTGAACCGCGGGCTCGACATCCTGGTCGCCACCCCGGGCCGCCTGCTCGACCTGATCAACCAGGGGCACGTGTCGCTGGCCGCCATCGAAGTGTTCGTCCTCGACGAGGCCGACCGCATGCTCGACATGGGCTTTTTGCCCGACATCCGCCGGGTGATCGCCAAGCTTCCCGCCCGCCGCCAGTCGCTGTTCTTCTCGGCCACCATGGAGGGGGAGATCGTTGCGCTGGCCCGCACCCTGGTGCGCGACCCGGTCTACGTCACCATCACCCCGGGGACTCCCGCGGTCGAACGGATCGTGCAACGGGTGATGTTCGTCGACCGCGGCGACAAGGACGCCCTGCTGACCTCGCTGCTCGGTGATGCCCAGTGGGACCGGGTGATCGTCTTCACCCAGATGAAGCACATGGCCAACAAGGTGGTGAGCAAGCTCACCGCGGCAGGCATCCCGGCAGCCGCCATCCACGGCAACAAGAGCCAGGGGGCCCGCACCGAGGCGCTGGCGGGTTTCAAACAGGGGAGGATCCGCGTCCTGGTGGCCACCGACATCGCCGCCCGCGGCCTCGACATCGACGCCATCTCCCACGTGATCAACTACGACCTGCCGATCGAGCCCGAAACCTACGTGCACCGCATCGGCCGGACCGCCCGCGCCGGGGCCGGGGGCGACGCCGTCTCGTTCTGTTCCGCCGCCGAGCGCGACTCGCTGCGCAGCATCGAGCGGTTGATCCGCCGCGAGGTGCCGGTCGACCCGCGCCATCCGTTCCATTCGGAGAGCGCCCGCCGGGCCACCGGCGCCGATGCCCGGCCGGCCCCCAAGGCCGTCCGCCCCGCCCGCCGCCGTCCGGGGAATTGACACCGGGGGGGAAATCGGCTACATTTCCCCCCGAGGCGCGATTCAAGGGAAGAGGGATCATCCCCACAGCCCCCGCTGCCGTACCGTGGGCCCCCGGGTCAAAACCCCCGGGGGAAGCGTGCCGGCGCCTCGACCGCCACTGTCGGATCCAGTTCCGATGGGAAGGCGTTGCCGGCAATCCCACCAGTCGGAAGACCTATCGCGCCTCGACCCGTGCCGTGACCGGCGGAGGGCCTGCCGCGGCGTGAAGTAAATTTTCCCTCCAGCAAAAAGGAGGAGCCATGTCTCTATGGCGCTTGCCCCTGCTCGGGGTACTTTCGCTGGTGATTTCGACCGCCGCGCCCGCGGCCACCGAACAAGAAAACGACCCGCCGCGCTTCCAGGAGGAGATCTCGGTGATCGGCCGGGTACCGACCGCGCGCGCCGTGCAGTCGGTCACGGTGGTCTCCGGGAGCGACAGTGCCCGCCATCGCGTCGACGGTTTGAAGGGGGTGCTCAACGAGATCCCCGGATTTTTGGTGCTGAGCCCCGGCCACCCCGGCCAGACCCCCTACGCCTTCGCCCGCGGGGCGTCGATCAACCAGATGCTTTTTTTGCTCAACGGCGTCCCCCTCTCCGACCCCAGCAGTTCTTTGGGCGGAGGGTATCCGCTGCTGCCCGCCACCGGCATCGAGCGGGTGGAGGTGGTGCGCGGACCGCTGAGCAACCTGCTCGGCACCGGCGCCATGGGCGGGGCGGTCAACCTGCGCTCACGCACCCAGCAGGGCTACGAAGCCGGGATATCCGCGGGTTCCCACGGCTCGTTCCAGGGCGACCTGGCGGGGGTCTTGGGCACCGGGAAAGGCAAATTGTCGGTCGCCGCCGACTTCCTCTCCTACAGCGACGGCGAGCCCAACGACCGCTTTCGCCGCCGCGGCGGCAACCTGGGATTGATTTCCGGGGGCAGCAACTGGCAATTCTCCCCCTTCCTCTATACCAGCCGGGTCGACAGCGGCATCCCGGTCTACCTGGGACAGCCGACCCCTCATCGCGAGTACAACCAGTCCCACTGGCTCTTCTCGTTGCCCGGGCAGTGGCAGCCGCTTGAGGAATTGACCCTCGACCTGCGCGGATCGTGGCAGGAAAACCACTACGACTTCAACGACCCAAACGACAGCTGGGCGCCCAACCTGGCCAACACCTCGCGGGTGATCGACCTGAGTCTGGGCCTGGGCTGGCACCCCGCCCCCGGTTTTCACTTCGAAACCGGCGGGGCGGCATCTCTCGCCCGGGCATCCAGCCGCAGCGGCAGCGACGTGCAACTCGCGGACGCCAGGCAGGATTTGCTGTCGGTTTTCGCCCTGGCCGACCTGGCCCGCGGCGGGGCCACCGCCTCGCTCTCGCTGCGCTACGACCACCCTTCGGGGCGCCCCGGGGTCTTCTCGCCGCAAGCGGGCGTTTCCTACCGCTTCCGGGACCTGGTCAAGGTGCGCGCCTCCTTCGGAAACAGCTTCCGCGCCCCCACCCCGGCAGAGCGGTTCAACCCGATGTGGGGCAACGGCGACCTGCTGCCCGAGAAGGGGCGTTCCGCGGAGGGGGGAGTCGACCTGCTGCTGGCCCGCGGCACGGTCAGCGTCACCCTGTTCCACTCGACCTACACCAACCTGATCGGCTTCTCCCCGCTGACCGGCCGCTACGCCAACCTGACCCGGGCCACGGTGAACGGCTGGGAAGCCTCCGCCCAGGGCGAAATCGCCCGCGGGCTGCGCCTGGAAGGCAGCTACACCCGGCTCGGCAGCAACGACGCGCAGTACGGCCGGGAGCTGCTGCGCCGGCCGAAAAACAGCTGGGCGACCCGGCTCAGCTACGATTGCCGCCGCTTCGCGGCCACCGTGAGCGCCCGCTACGTGGGGAAACGGCTCGATTACGACGAGCTGCTGTGGAGCGTCGGCCACTCGCCCGGGTTCGACAGCTACGACGCCGCGTTCGAGTGGCGCTTCGGCGCCCGGGTGGCCGCCCGCATCCAGGTTTCCAACCTGGCCGACGCGCGCTACCAGGAAGTGCTGGGTTATCCCACCCCGGGAAGACGGGTGATGGCCGGCATCGTGGTGCGGCAGCAGACCGGTGACTCCCGTTAGACGCCTCGCCGTTCTCCTGCTGCTCGCCCTGGGGCTGGGGGGAGGTCCCCCCGCCTTGCGGGCCGAAAAGCGCGTCGTCTCGCTGGCCCCGGCCCTGACCGAGATCGTGTTCGCCCTGGGGAAGGGCAAGGCGCTGGTCGGGACCACCCGCTTCTGCGACTATCCGGAAGAGGCGAGGGGGACGCCCAAGATCGGCGGCTACCTGGACATGAGCCTCGAGCGGCTGCTGGCCACCCGGCCCGACGTCATCCTGGGCTACCAGGAACACCGCGGCCTGCTCGCCCCCCTGCCGGCAAGGACCCCGCGGGTCTGCCTGTTCCGCCACGACAACCTGGCCGACCTCTACGCCACCGTGGAGGGGGTCGCAGAAGCGCTGGGCCTGCGGGAGGAGGGGCGAAAGCTCGCCGCCCGGCTGCGCGGCGAGCTGGCCGAGGTCGCCCGGCGAACCGTACCCGGCCCGCGCCTCCGGGTGCTGCTGGTGGCAGGTCACGACCCCGGCTCCCTGGACCACCTGGTGCGGGTGGGCCGGCGCGACTTCCTGAGCGAGTTGCTGGAGCTGGTCGGTGCGGAGAACGCCTACGCGGGGCAGGTGCCCTACCCCCTGGTCACCCACGAGTCGGTGATCGCCATGCGCCCCGACTGGATCATCGACCTGGTTCCCGAGCGGGGACCCGAGGCCCCCTGGCACGAACTGACGCTGGTGCCCGCCGTGCGCCGGGGCCGGGTGCGCACCCTGACCGGCCCGCTGTGGGTGAGACCGGGGCCGCGGGTGACGCAGATCGCCCGGCGATTCGCCGCAATCCTGGCCCCATGATCGCCATCGAGTCGCTGGCCGTGACCCTGGGCGGGCGCCCGGTGCTTCGGGACATCTCGCTGACCATCGCCGCGGGAGAGTTCTGGCTGCTGATCGGAGCCAACGGCTCGGGCAAGTCGACCCTGCTGCGCAGCGCGTCGGGCCTGCTGCCTGCAGGCCACGGCCAGGTGCGGCTGCTGGGTCGCCCCCTCTGCCAATGGTCCCGCCGCGAAATCGCCCGGCACATCGCCTGGGTGGCCCAGGGCGACGACACCGTCCTGCCCCTGCGCGTGGCCGACCTGCTGATGGCCGGCAGGTACCCCCACCTCGGGCCGCTGGCCAGCCCGGGGCCCGCCGACTACCGCCGTTGCCGGCTGGCCGCCGAGCGGTTCGGCCTGCTCGCGGTATGGGAGCGCGACGTGGCCACCCTGAGCGGCGGGGAGAGGCGCAAGGCCTTTCTGGCCTCGGCCTGGGTGCAGGACGCGGGCTGGCTGCTCCTCGACGAGCCGCTCGGCGCCCTCGACCCGCCCGGGTCCAGGCAGTTGCTGACGATGCTGAGCGAGCTGGCGGGCGAAAAGCGGGCGGTGGTGGCCGCCACCCACCGCCTCGACCTGTTCGCCCCGCTGGCCACCCACGCCGCGGCCCTGAAGGCCGGCCGGCTGGTGTTCGCGGGACCGATCGCCTCGCTGGCCAAGCATCTCGACGAGGTGTACGCCATGCCGGAGCAGCCGGCATGAGACGGATCGGCTGGATCACCCTGGGTGCTCTCCTGCTGCTGTGCCTGCTGCCGTTCATCGGCCAGGTCGCCATTCGCCCCGCCGACCTGTGGGTTGGAAACTGGAAAAGCGAGGTCTTCTGGCTGCTGCGGGTGCCCCGGGTGTTGCTGGCCCTGGGCGCGGGCGGGGTGCTGGCTCTGGCAGGACTGATCTTCCAGCACCTGTTCCGCAACGGGCTGGCCACCCCCGACACCACCGGGGTCTCGGCCGGGGCCGCCTGCGGGGCCGCCCTGGCCCTGAAGCTGCGGATCCCCTTCCCGCTCGGACCCATGGGCCAGACGTTCCTGTTCGCCTTCCTGGGCGCCCTGGCCGCCCTGCTGGTATTGCTGGCGGTGGTGCGCTGGACCCGGGACCGCTCGGTGTACACCCTGCTGATGGCCGGGATCGCCACCGCCGCGCTGTTCTCGGCGGTGACCCTGCTGATCCAGTATCTGCTGGACGCCGCGAGCACCCAGTCGATGATCCGCTGGATGATGGGCGGCGTCGCCGCCGCCGGCTACCCGGAAGCGGGCGCCATGGGCGTGATCCTGCTGCTGCTCCTGGCCGGGGGGACGCTGTTCCGCCGCCAGCTCCTGCTGATCGCCATCGGCGACGACGTGGCCGCCGGCAAGGGGATGGATCCCGCCGCCTTCCGCCTGGGCGCCTTCATCGCCGGATCGCTGGCCACCGGAGCCGCCGTGGCCCTGATCGGACCGGTCGGTTTCGTGGGCTTGATCGTCCCCCATTTGGCCCGCCTTTTCACCCGGGGCCATTTCCCGCGCACGCTGCTGCTGACCCCGGTGCTCGGCGCCCTGCTGCTCGCCGGCGCCGACGCCTTCGCCCGCACCGTCGCGGCTCCCGCAGAGATCCCGGTCGGGGTGCTCACCGCGCTGCTCGGCGCCCCCTTCTTCTTCTTCATCCTGGCCCGTCACCTGCGCCGCTGAGAGGGCCGGCAGGGGCTGGAATTCCCGGCGCGGTTGATGTACATTGAAGGGATGTCAAACCCCTACGACCGTGCCAAGGAAAAGATCGTGGTCGCCGCCGAAATCGGCATCAACCACGACGGCGACCTGGGCCGCGCGCTGGAGCTGATCGACGCCGCCGCCGACAGCGGGGCCGATGCGGTCAAGTTCCAGGCCTTTCACGCGGAACGGCTCTTCTCGCGGAAGGCGCCCGGTTTCGCCCATACCGACCACGACGTCTTTGCCCAGCTGCAGAAACTCGAGGTCCCCTCCGCCTGGTGGGGCCCCCTGCGCGAACGGGCAGCGCGCCGCGGCCTCTTCTTCTCGGCCTCGGCATTCGACGAGCGGGCCCGGCAGGAACTCGCCTCGGTCGGCGTCGATTTCGTCAAGGTCGCCTCGGCCGAGATCGCCAATCCCGCCTTCGTGCTGACCTTGCGCAGCCTCTCGGACACCTTCGTGATCGCCACCGGCATGGCCTTCCTGGACGAGGTGGCCCTGCTGGTGCGCACGTTGCGCGAGGGCGGCGTCGAGAAGCTGATCCTGCTCGAATGCACCACCCGCTA
>CAZTNO010000161.1:0-6884 GCA_964614865.1 uncultured Clostridia bacterium | reverse complement strand
GGCGGTGGGAAATGTTTCCGGGCATTACGGGAACGGGTCGGGGCATTTTCCATTTACCCTCCCGATGAGGCGGTGGAGATCGTCGGCTACTCGACCTGCGGCGGCTGTCCGGGGGGCAACGTCGAGGCCGTCCCGGTCGAATTCAAGAAGAACGGGGCCACCGCGATCCACCTGGCCACCGGGCTGGTGGTCGGTTACCCCCCCTGCCCGAACATCCGGCGTTTCAAGACCTACATCGAAACCGCCCACGGCTTGCCGGTGGTCATCGGCACCCACCCTATCCCGGCCAAGTACCAGATCGTCCACGACAAGCTGCCCTTCTGGCAGGACAGCGCCATGGCGGAACTCGCCCGGCCGCTGATGGAGGAGTCCGCCCCCATCCAGGCCGCCTACGACTGAGCGATAGGGGAAGCAAGAAAAACCGACACGATCCAATGAGCAAAACCAAGGAGATAAAACATGGAAGCCAATAACGAACCGCAAGTGTATGCGATGCCCCGCATCGGGGATCAGGCTCCGGCCTTCAAGGCAATCACCACCCAAGGGGAAATCGACTTCCCTGGCCAGTTCTCGGGTAGCTGGGTAATCCTCTTCAGCCATCCGGCCGACTTCACCCCGGTGTGCACTTCGGAGTACATGACCTTCGCCTCTATGGAAAGCCAGTTCGAGGAGTTGAACTGCAAACTGGTGGGGTTGTCCATCGACGGTCTCTACAGCCACATTGCCTGGCTGCGAACCATCAGGGAGAAGATCGAGTTCAAGGGGATGAAAAACATCGAGGTCAAGTTCCCCCTGATCGAAGATATTTCCATGGCCGTGGCAAAGCGATATGGGATGCTCCAGCCGGGCGAAAGCTCGACCAAGGCAGTGCGGGCGGTTTTTGTGATCGACCCCAAGGGAATCATCCGCACCATTATCTATTACCCGCTCAGCATGGGGCGAAACTTTGACGAGTTGCTCAGGGTGGTTCAGGCGCTGAAGACAGCCGACGCGTTTTCGGTTGCCACTCCGGCCGATTGGCGCCCGGGCGACGATGTGATCGTTCCTACTGCGGGTTCTTGCGGAGTCGCCAAAGACCGGATGGAAGGGAAGGAAGACATTCATTGCCTGGATTGGTTTTTCTGCCTCAAGAAGATCGACCGGGAAACCGTGGAAAAGACAATAAAGGAATAAAGCACGCTGGCGAATCAGTCGAGCCAGAACAGAGCATTCCCGGCATCTTGCCGGCGCTGTCGAGAACAAGGAGTTCTTATGAAAGTAGTATTCACGACCTCGGGAGACGATCTGAGCGCACCGCTGGACCGACGATTCGGCCGCAGCCCGAAGTTTCTGGTGATCGATCTGGACACCGGCGCCACGACGGTGATCGACAATCGGCAAAACCTCGACGCAGCCCAGGGTGCCGGCATCCAGTCGGCGGAGACCGTGGCCGGCACGGGGGCAAAAGCCCTGGTCACCGGGCATTGCGGACCCAAGGCGTTCAAGGTCCTGGTAGCCGCCGGCATCAAGGTCTATCCCGCGTCCGCGGCCACCGTGGCTGAAGCATTGGCGCAGTTCCGGGCAGGCCAGCTCAAGGAAATCAGCAACGCCGACGTCGAAGGGCACTGGGTATGAACCTGTCACATCGGGCTTCCTCACGCATAGTCGTTGCCTTCGTTTCCGGAAGCGGGCTCTTCCGGATTGCCAGACACCCACGCTGTAGTCACCAGTTTTCAGGAATCGCCTGAGGAGGCAACCATGAAAGACAAGGGAAAACTCAATCTGATCATCGACCAACTGATGCTGCTGGTCCTGGCCCTTATGGCCGGGATCGGATTCCTGATGAAATTCGTACTGCCGCCCGGTCGGGAGCGAGTCGCGAAGTACGGAGCGAACACGGAGCTCTATTTCCTGGGGGCCGACCGGCACCAGTGGGGTGACATTCACCTGATCACCGCCTATGTGATGATCGCCCTGACGCTGCTGCACATCGTTTTCCACTGGGATGCGATCATCTGCCTCTTCCGCAAACTGGTTCCCGCAGCCCGCCTGCGTTGGTCGCTGATGGGGGTATTGGCTCTCCTCAGCCTCTTCCTGCTTCTTTCTCCCTTTCTCATCAGCCCGGTCCAGAAAAAGGGCGGTGACGCTCTTCATGACAACTCGCATGTTGCCCAAGGTCAGGTCGATCTGAACGGCCGGATGAGCCTGGGCGAAGTGGCCAAACAGTTTGGTATTTCGGTCCCCGAAGCAAAAAAGAGGCTCAACCTGCCCGCTCACGTGACCGAAACGGAGACGCTGGGCCACCTGCGCAAAGAGTACGGTTTCACCATGGAGGAAGCCAGGGAACTCCTTCGGCAAGCCGGTAAAGTCAGCGGATCGTGAATCCCCGCGAAGGATGAGCGTGGAGATCATAGTCAATGCCGACCGCCCCGCTCCCCCCCCTTTCTCGCTGGCCATCGCCTCGGGCAAGGGGGGGACGGGCAAGACCACGCTGGCCGTCAATCTGGCCCGGATGGCCGGAGTCGAGGTCCAGCTGCTGGACTGTGACGTCGAAGAGCCGAATGCCCACCTCTTTCTCGAATGCGGCCCCTGCAGGAGCGAACCCGTCGCCATCCGTGTCCCGCAAGTGGATATGTCGCGCTGTGACGGTTGCGGCGAATGCAGCCGCCTCTGCCAGTTTCACGCGATCGTGACCATCAACGGCAAGCCCCTGGTGTTCCACGAGATGTGCCACGGTTGCGGCGGCTGCGAGAAGGTCTGCCCCCGGCAGGCGATCCGCGAAATCGACCAGCGCATCGGCGCGATCGAAACGGCCCCGGCGGGAAACATCTCGCTGATCCAGGGACGCCTCGACATCGGCGTGGCCATGGCCCCGCCGCTGATCCGGGCCGTGAAGGCCCGCCTGCGCAGCGACTTGCCGGCCATCATCGACGCGCCGCCGGGGACCTCGTGCCCGGTGGTCACCACGCTTCGGGGGGTGGATTACGTCCTGTTGATCACCGAACCGACCCCTTTCGGGCTGCACGACCTGGCCCTGGCGGTCGAGATGGTCCGGGAGCTGCGCTTGCCCTTCGGGGTGGTCGTCAACCGCATGGGGGTGGGCGACCGCCGGGTCCATGAGTATTGTCAGGCGGAAGGGATCCCCGTCCTGCTGGAGATCCCCGACGACCGGCGCATCGCCGAGGCCTATTCCCGGGGCAGCCTGATCGTCGATGCCCTGCCGGAATACCGCGGGCTCTTTCGCAGCCTGCTCGAAAAAATCCCCCATTTGACGGGGGTTCCAGCCGGGGCCCACCCCACTGGGGAGTCGGAATGAGACCGTGGCGAAGGGAGGTCGCCGGCCATGCCCACCTACGAGTATGAATGCGAGCGATGCGGCCAGATTTTCGAGCGCCGCCAGGCGATCACCGCCGAGGCCCTGGTCGAGTGTCCCGCCTGTCGTGGACCGGTCCACCGCCTGATCAGCGGAGGTGCCGGTTTCATCCTCAAAAAGACAAGCGAGGGCGGGGAGAAGGAGAACCACGGCGGGTGTTCCCTGCAGCAGACGGGCCGGACCTGTTGCGGTCAGACGCAACGCTGCGACAAACCCCGATGCGACGAATGAACATGAACCCTCCGGGCATTCGCCGTGACGAGGAGAATGAGCCCCCGAAGCAAACCGCTTGGACGGGACGAAACAGGGAGAGCCAATGACATTACCGTATATCCTGACCTTCGCCTTGCTGGGCAGCGTCGGCGCAGTCTGCGTGGCCGCCCTGATCCTGCTGCTCAAGGAGCGCTGGATCCAGCGCCTGCTGCCACATCTGATCAGCTACGCCATCGGCACCCTGCTGGGCGTCAGCCTGCTGCGCATGATCCCCCATGCCCTCGCGCACCTGCCGGGGGCGAAGGCCATGGGCGCCGTACTGGCCGGGCTGGTGACCTTCTTCCTGCTGGAGAGCGTCCTCCTCTACCGCCATTGCCACGAACCGCACTGCCCCGTCCACTCCCGCAGCGGCATCCTGATCCTGATCGGCGACGCATGCCATAACTTCCTGGACGGCCTGGTCATCACCTCGGCCTTTCTCACCTCGCCCCATGTCGGTGTCATGACCGGCCTGGCGGTGATTGCCCACGAGATCCCCCAGGAAATCGGCGACTTCGGGGTGTTGCTGCACAGCGGTTACAGCCGCACCCAGGCTTTCCTCTACAACCTGCTCTCAAGCACGACCACCCTGGCCGGGGCCTTGCTGGGATACTTCGCCCTGTCGCTGTTCCGACCCCTGGTCCCCTACGTCCTCTGTTTTTCCGCCGCCAGCTTTCTCTACGTGGCCCTGGCCGACCTCATTCCCGAAAAGCGACGGCAAAAGCCGGCGGGGGCAATCGTTGCCGAGTTGGTGCTGGTGGTGGCGGGGATCCTGACCATCGCCTGGCTGACGGGAGGCCACCAATGAGGGAGATCGTGGTGATTTCCGGCAAGGGTGGTACGGGCAAGACCAGCGTGACCGCCTCGCTGGCGGTTCTCGCCGATCAACCGGTAATCGCCGACTGCGATGTCGATGCCGCCGACCTGTTTCTGGTCCTGGCCCCGAGGAACAGCGAGCATCACGAGTTTTTCGCCGGCCATGCCGCAGTCATTCAGCCGGAGCAGTGCACTGGTTGCGGTGTCTGCCTCGAGGTCTGCCGGTTCGATGCCGTGCGAAGGCACCCGGCAAACAATCGCCCGGGCATCTTCTCGGTCGATCCGGTGGCCTGCGAGGGATGTGGCGTGTGCGTCCGCTTCTGCCCGGCCAAGGCCATCGATTTCCCCGAGCAAAGTTGCGGGGAATGGATGGTATCCGACACCCGGGTCGGGCCTCTGGTCCACGCCCGGCTGGGCGTGGCCGCCGAAAACTCGGGCAAACTGGTCTCGACGGTGCGCCGCGAGGCCCAGCGGATCGCGGTGGAACGACAACGGTCACTGATCATCGTGGATGGCCCCCCGGGCATCGGTTGCCCGGTGATCGCCTCGGTCACCGGCGCCACCCTGGTGCTGGCGGTCACCGAGCCCACAGTGTCGGGGGCCCATGACCTGGAAAGGGTGCTGGCCCTGACCCGGCACTTCGGCATTCCGACCGCGGTCTGCGTGAACAAGTGGGACATCAACCCCGGGATGGCCGCCACGATCGAGGAGACGGCGGGCCGGCTGGGGGCTCGAATCGCCGGTCGCATCCGCTACGACCGGGAGGTGACGACGGCCCAGTTGCGGGGCCTGGCGGTGGTAGAGACCACCGCCCCGGTGCGGGAAGATTTCGTGAAGCTGTTTCAAAATCTGCAAAACAAGGAGTAATCGATGACGACCGACAACCAATCCAACCACGGGGCCGACAATCCTCCCCCCCACTCCGGGTGCCAGGGAGGGGACTGTGGCCATCACGACCCCCAACAGGGCAACATGGACGAATTTCTGGAACAACAGCTGCTGCGGCACCGCATGGACCAAATCGGCCACAAGGTCGTGGTGCTGTCGGGCAAGGGAGGGGTGGGCAAGAGTACCGTCGCCGTGAACCTGGCCGTCGCCCTGACCCTGGCCGGCAAGCGGGTCGGCCTGCTCGACGTCGACATCCACGGCCCCAGCATCCCCACCATGTTGGGCCTCGAACACGAGCCGGCACCGTCCGGAGCCGGGGGAGAACTGCTGCCCATCATGCTGGGTGAGCTCAAGGTCATGTCGATCGGCTTCTTCCTGAACACCCAGGACGACGCGCTGATCTGGCGGGGGCCGATGAAGATGGGGGCGATCAAGCAATTCCTCAAGGACGTGGCCTGGGGCGAACTCGATTATCTGATCATCGATTCCCCGCCGGGGACAGGCGACGAACCGCTCTCGGTCTGCCAGTTGATCGGGACACTGGATGGGGCGGTGATTGTCACCACCCCGCAGAAAGTGGCCGCTGTCGACGTGCGCAAGTCGATCACCTTCTGTCGCCACCTGCAGTTGCCGGTGCTCGGCGTGGTCGAGAACATGAGCGGATTCGCCTGCCCGAAGTGCGGCGAAATCACCCAGATCCTGCGTGCCGGCGGCGGCAAACAGATCGCCGAGAGCATGCAGGTGCCCTTCCTGGGATCGATCCCCATGGATCCGATGATCGCCGAATCGAGCGATGACGGCAAGGCGTTCATCCAGCACTACGCGTCCTCCCCGACATCGCGGATCATGCAGGGCATCGTCGCGCCGATCCTGGCCCTCGACCTGGCCCCGAAAATGGCGCCCGTTGCGACGAACACTCAACCCCAGGAGAAAAAAAACATGCGGATCGTCATCCCGTTGGCCGAAGGAAAACTCACCGCCCATTTCGGACACTGTGCCTCGTTCGCCCTGATCGATGTCGATCCCACGACCCGGAAGATTCTCAAACGCGAAGACCTGGAAGCTCCGCCCCACGAACCGGGGCTGTTGCCGCCATGGCTGGCCGAACGCGGGGCCACCCTGATCATCGCCGGGGGGATGGGGGTACGTGCCCAGGATCTCTTCAAGGAGCAAAGCATCGAGGTCATCGTGGGGGCTCCGGTGGAGACCCCCGAAACCCTGGTGGCCAGCTACCTGGCCGGGACGCTCCAGTCCGGGACCAACGTTTGCGACCACTGAGATTGCGGTAAAACCGAAAAAATGATTTCGGGGCCACGTGCGGGGACAATCCTTGGGGATCATCCCCGAGCGTGGCTTGCCGAATACCGTGAAACGAGGAAACGACCCCCGACAGTTGCCCTGGGATCCGCGCTCATTTCCGTTCAAGGAGTGACCATGAACCGTATTCGTCTTCTCGTGTTGCCCGCTGCCCTGATCGCGTTGCTGCTGGCACCGGCGGCCTGTGGCGGGAGGAAGGCCCCAGAACGCCCGCTGGTGGTACTGCTGGGTTTTGACGGGGCCAACTGGCCGACCCTCG
>CAZTNO010000160.1:0-6969 GCA_964614865.1 uncultured Clostridia bacterium | reverse complement strand
AGTTTCTGACGGTCGTTGTCGCATACCGCCAGCAGCCGCACCCGGTCGCGACAAGCCTCGATCGCGCCCAGATGGGATGCGGGCTTGGGCCGCAACGGATCTTCCTCCAGCGTGGAACCGATCCGGCCGCAGCCGACGACGGCGATGGTCAACATGCTCAGTGGCTGGCCCGATCCGCTTTTTCGATTTCCTTTTGCAACACCGCCAGGATCTGCTGCCAGCTCTCCAGGTCTTCGGGCATCTGGTATTCCAGAAAATCGGCCAGGGCGACATAGTCTTTTCGTTCCTGGGTTTCGATGATCTCTTTCATCGAGCCGATAAAGCCCTCCACCCGCTCACGCAAGGTCTGCCCCGAAGCCAGACGGATCTGCTCGAAGTCCATCGAATAGCTCATGCCCAGCGAATGGACGAACTGGATCAGCGGTTTGACGGCCTCCATCACCGCGATCAGCCGTTTCCCGCCCGCTTCCAGGTCGCCCCCGCGAAACAGGTCAGAGGTCTTAACCATCTCGGTTTTCAAACTATGGATCAGGCTTTCGGCTTTCAGCAGGCCGTCGTGAGAGATGTTCGAAATGTCCTTGGTATGAATCTCGACCACCTTCACCGTGGGCGGGAGGGGTTGGCTGGACTGCTCGGTCATGAACGGCATGCCGTCCTGGCCATCCACGCTCACGCGAACGATCCCGTGGTTGGCGAGAACCCCATCCTTGAGAAGGGCGGCGAAGAAATCGTGCCAGGTGAGGGAAGACTCGGGCTTGAACTCGACCTGGCGGTGGTTGATATAGACATCCATGGCGTCCTCGCTAGCTTGTGGGAGGTATCCCTAGTGGGCATTATAGGCCAGCCCCGACAAAAAGCAAATACCAAAGGGGACAGGCCAGGCGCTGCCCCCCTAAAAAAAAACCGCTGGGCCTTCCCCGCTTCAGAATCGCAGGCCGAAGGTGGCCCCGACCAGCATCCCCTTCTTGAACAGGCTGTCGAAATCGGTGATCAGGTAAGCGGTAAGTTTGATGGTGTCACTGATGAACCCGGCATTGAGCTTGAGGGCCACATCGGACGAGAAACTATCTCCCTCGCCGAACACGAACCCCTTGACCAGGCCCCCGCCGACGAACAGCGGATCGACCTTCAGGTTCAACAACACCCCGGGAGTCAGCAGAAACTGCTTGAACTCGAACTTGTACCCGTAGAGGTGGAGCTCGGGCGAGAGCATGATGAAATCGCTGAACATCACGTCTACTTCGAGGCCGGCCATCCAGAGGATTGGGTCGAACGACAGGGAATCGTCGGTGGCGATGCCGAAGTTCAACCCAAATTTCACCGGAGTCTGGGCCCACACCCCCGATGCCACGATCAAGAGCACGGCCATGATCACGATCCGTTTCATGTTGCCTCCTGGTTCATTGCCGGGAATCATAGCAACCAATCTTTCCGTTTTCAAGAAGCAAACCCCGACGACCTGCCACTCCTAATTCACCACCCGGGAAAGCAGGGTCTCCAAAATGAACTTGGCGAGTTCTTTGGGGCGGGACCCGTCGCCCACCGCCGGCCCCACGCACGACGGGCACCCCCGGGGACAAGGGCAGTGGGTGATCACCTCGAGCAGTTTTTCCAGCAATTCCCGGGCCTGGTTGTAGAGTTGCTCGGAAAAACCGACCCCTCCGGGATAGCGATCGAACAGGAACAGGGTCGGCTCGAATCTTCGCCCGGCAAGAAGGAGTTCTCCCTCGGGCCCTTTGCGCCGGACACTGAGCGGCAGCGGGGTCTGGGTCAGATTGTCCTCGAGGGCCACCCCCAGATCCCGGCTGTCGCACATCAACAGCACCGGAGCGATGGAGCGCATCAGGTGGGCGATCCCGCCCACGGCCTCGATCTTGTCTTCGGCAGTCCAGTCGAACCGGGAAAAGGTCTCTTCGGGGATGGTCAGCCAAAAGGCGGTGGTGTGCATCTCCTGCTGGGGGAGCATCAGGTCCCCGGCCCCGACGTTCTCCATGGTGTAGAACTTCAACTTCTTGAAACCCACCACCTGGGAAAACACGTGGACGTCCCCGTAGGCCAGTCGATGATTCTCGTGGCGGGTTTCGTCGGTGACATCGAGGGTGGCGATCTTGGTGTAGCTGATGGCATCGGTGAAGTAATCGGCATCCGATTTGCGGAGATAGGCTTTGCGGTTCTCGTAGTCGAGCTCCTCCACCACGAACTGCTCCCCCTCCAGAATGTAGATGGCCTTGGGGTGAAGGGTCTCCAGGGCCGACGAGAAGTCGACCTCGGCGATCACCCGTTCCCCCTCGGTGCGGTCGACCACTACGAAGTTGTCGGAGGTGACCCGGGTCAGGCTGACCGCGTCGGCGGGATAGCCCTCGGCGGTCCAGAACCACCGGTCCCCCTTCTGGAACAGGATCTGGTTGTCAGCCAAAAACTTCAGGATTTCCTCCAGGTCTTCGCCACCGAAGCTCTCTCCGGCGGTGAAGGGGAGCTCGAAGGCGGCGCACTTGACGTGATCGACCAGCAAGGTCAGGTTGTCGGGGTTGATGCGCCCCATTTCGGGAGAGCGCCCCGAAAAGTACTCGGGATGCTGCACGATATACTGGTCCACCGGTTGGGAAGAGGCGACCAGCACGCCGATCGAGGTGCCCGAACGCCGTCCGGCCCGACCCAGTCGCTGCCAGGTCGAGGCGATCGAACCCGGATAGGAAGCCAGCACCACCGCGTCGAGGGCCCCGATGTCGATGCCGAGCTCGAGGGCGTTGGTGGAGACGACTCCGCGAATTTTACCCTCGCGCAGCCCTTTCTCGATCTCCCGGCGCATTTTGGGCAGGTAGCCGCCACGATAACCCCGGATGCGGCCGGCATCGGTGACCCGTGTTTCGAAGTCGTTTTTCAGGTACTTCACCAGCACCTCGGTCATCAGCCGCGAATTGGCAAACACGATCACCTGGAGATCCTGTTTGAGAAGGGTGCCGGCGATTTCCCGGGCGGCACTCAGGTAGGAACGGCGGATGCCGAGCTGGCGGTTGATCACCGGAGGGTTGAAGAAAACCAAAAACTTCTCGCCGCGGGGGGCACCCGAGCGCTCGACCAACGACACCGGCGCCTCGATGAGTTTTTCGGCCAGCTCGGCCGGATTGGCGATGGTCGCCGAACTCATGATGAACACCGGATCGGAGCCGTAAAAACGGCATATTCGTCGCAGTCTGCGCATCACGTTGGCGGTGTGCGAGCCGAACACCCCGGTGTACTGGTGCAGTTCGTCGATCACCACGAAGCGGAGGTTTTCGAAAAACCCGGCCCATTTGGTGTGGTGGGGCAAGATCCCCGAGTGGAGCATGTAGGGGTTGCTGAGGACGATCTGCGCCTTCTGGCGGATCGCCCGGCGCATCGACTGGGGCGTGTCGCCGTCATAGGTGTAGAGCCCGAGACGGTCGTCGAACCGGCGGTTCAAATCGAACAGTTCGGCCAGCTGATCCTGGGAGAGGGCCTTGGTCGGGAACAGGTACAGCGCTTTGGCCGAAGGGGCGCGACTCAACGCATCGAGCACGGCGACGTTGTAGATCAGGGTCTTGCCCGAAGCGGTGGGGGTGGCTACCACCACATGACGGCCGGCGAGGGCCTCGGTGATGGCCTCTGCCTGGTGGGAAAACAGCTGGGAGATCCCCTTCTTTTCGTAGAGGGCAACGACTTCGGGAGCGACATCTGCGGGGAACGGCAGATACTCGCCAGGCCGCGGATCGAGGTGGACCACCGAGACTCCGGTCTCGCCGTCGCCGCGTTCGGCAAGGATCTTCTCCAGCACGGCGTGGATCTTGCTTCGGCTCTGGTGCTGCATACGGCGACCTTATCACAAGCGACGGGCGATCGCAAACGCCGTGGATTGTGCTATAGTGCGAGCCATGAACCCCGCACAGGGCTGGCTCGATTTCCATTGCCATCTGGACGACACCGACTTCGATGCCGACCGCGACCCGCTGGTGGAAAAGAGTGTTGCGGAAGGGGCCTGGCGAATCGTTTCGGTGGCCGACCCTTACGAGCCCCGCTCGCTGGCGGTGACCCGCGACCTGGCGGGTCGTCACGCCGCGATCCGCCTGACTGCCGGGGCCCACCCGCACCGGGCCGCCGATTACTCTGCCGACGTCGAGCAACGGTTGACCACCTTCCTCGACCACCCGGCGGTGATCGGTTTGGGCGAGGTGGGGCTCGATTTCCACTACGATTTCGCTCCCCGCGAAGACCAGGAGCGGGTGTTTTGCCGGCAGATCGCCCTGGCCCGCGAGCGCTCGTTGCCCCTGGTCATCCATTCCCGGGAGGCCGAGTCGCGGGTACTCGAACTCCTCGACCGGGAAGGCCTCCCGGCCAGGTTCGCCTTCCACTGCTACACCGGAAACGAACAGACGGCAAGAGAGATCGTCTCTCGCGACGGGCTGATCTCTTTTTCGGGGATTGTCACCTTCCGCAAGGCGCAGGCCCTGCAGCACCTGGCCGCCACGTTGCCCTTGCACTCGCTACTCAGCGAAACCGACTCCCCCTATCTCGCCCCCGAACCTTGTCGGGGGGGGCGAAACACCCCTGGCGCGGTGCCGGGGATCGTGCGGCGGATCGCCGAATTGCGGGAGGTGGAGGTCGAAACGGTGATTCGGGCAATCCAGGAGAACGCCCTGCGATTTCATCCGAACTTCCGCTGAAGAGAGGGTCGCTCAGTCGAGGATGTAATTCCAGGGATTGAGCGGCTTGTCGAAGTAGCGAACCTCGTAGTGCAGATGGGGAGCGGTGGAGCGACCGGTGGAGCCGACCAGCCCCAGCGGATCGTTGCGCCGTACTTTCTGCCCTTCGCGCACCAGAAACTGGGAGAGGTGGCCGTAACGCGAGGTGTAGCCGTACCCGTGGTCGAGCACCACCATGTTGCCGTAGAAATCCGAGTACTCGGCCACGATGACCACGCCATCCGCGGGGGCGATGATGCGGTTGCCCAGCTGGGTGGCGATGTCGATCCCGTTATGCACTTCCCACTTGCCGGTGAAGGGGTGGATGCGCGAGCCGAAGGTGTCGGTGATCAAACCCTTCTTGAGCACGGGCCAGATCGACGGGGTGGCGGCAATGCGGGCCTTGTTCTGAATCACGCTCTGTTCCACGCTCTTCAAGGTCGATTCCAACTGGGAGGCGCTGCGCACCATCTCTTTCGCCCCGCGGTCGGCCAAGGGAAAGGGGACCTGCGCGGGCAACGGGTTGCCGGCGGCGATTGGGGCCCCGGCGGCTTCGCCCACCGGACCTCCGTTGCCCACCTCGGTCAGGGCGAGCGGGGATTTGAGCCCGGTGGCGATCATGATCTTGTCCTTGAAGAGTTCCATGTTCTTCAGGCGCTGGTTGAGTCCGTCGATGGTATGGGCGAGTTCGCCGATGCGGAGCTCTTTGACGGCGTTGTCCTTCTCGAGTCGCTTCATCTTCTGCTTGTCGAGGGTGATGGTCAGGTAATGGAAGATGATGAAGCCGAAAAAGAGGAGGAGGAGACCGACGGCCAGAACCCCGCGGCGCAACAGGCGCCCCGATACCACGAACTCCTTGCTGGAAGAAGTGGCATCGGAGACGATGATGACCGAATAGTTCTTGTTCCTGCCGTTGGCGCTATTCATGGTGACAACCCGTCGACGTCAGAACCGCCGGGCGGGTAATTGTACCCCGGAGAAAAACAAAAAGTCAAGCCCCGGCGCCCTGCGCCAGTGCCCGCACCTTCTGTTGAATGGTTTCCAGCGGAGTGCCGGGGAGGAAAACCTCGCGGACCCCCATGGCCAGGAGCCCGGGAATGTCTTCCTGCGGGATGATGCCGCCGACAAACACCGGCGGCGGGGTCACCTGCTTCTGGGCGAAGACCTCGAACAAGCGGCGGCAGAGCTGCATGTGAGCTCCCGAAAGGATGCTCATGCCGATCACCGACACGTCTTCTTGCAAAGAGGTGTTGACGATGGTTTCGGGGGTCTGGCGCAGACCGGTGTAGATGACTTCCATGCCGCAGTCCCGCAGGAATTTGGCAACGATTTTGGCCCCACGGTCGTGACCGTCGAGGCCCGGTTTGGCGACTAATACGCGTATCCGTTCCATGGTAACTCCATTGTAGCTGAAAACAATAAAAAGTCAACAATTCGCTTGACATACACCTGACGAATGGTTTATGTTCTCCCAGAAGGTTACCGGCTTGAGGAGGATCGTAATGGGCAGTAGGACTATCGTCTTGGCGGATGGCAGTTACACCATCCGGCGCATCGTGGAGTTGTCCTTTTCCGAAATCGAAGGGATCGAGGTGGTCAGCTTCGAGAAAGGATTGGGGTTGAAGGAAAAGCTGGTGGAGCTCCGTCCGGCGGCAGTCATCGTCGACATCCGCCTGCCCGAGGTCAACGGGTACGAGATCTGCCGCTTCATCAACGAGACTCCGGCAATCGCCCACACCCCGGTATTCCTGATGAAGGGTGGATTCGAACCGGTCGACACCGAGAAGATCCGCAATCTCGTGTACCGCGACTTCATCACCAAGCCCTTCGACTCCAATGCCCTGGTTCAATCCGTGTCCCAGGCCATCGAAGAGGCGGTCCCGCCCAAGCCCGACAGGCTTCCCGAAGAGGAAGCCGAATCGTTCCCCGACCCCGACGAGTTGCCCGAAATCGAGACCGGCGAGCCCGACGAAGACATCAGTTTCTCGGATATCAAGCAGGAAATCGAGACGCCCCACGCGGCCGGTCCGTCGTTCCCCTTCGCCCCGGCCAGTTCCGACCGCGACGAGGTCCAACCCAGCGAAGAGATCACCCAGGGCACCCAGCCCGGCCCCGATCACCTGGCCCCGCTGTTCGGAGAAGAGGAGATCAGCAATCCTTTCGCCGAAATGAGCGGTGCCGAAAAGAAAGAGGAAGAGACCCCCCTCGATTTCGCCCCCTTCGCCCCGCCCCCGCCGCCCCCCCAGATGCCCGACCGCGGGATCCCGCCGCC
>CAZTNO010000159.1:0-7029 GCA_964614865.1 uncultured Clostridia bacterium | reverse complement strand
GAGGCATCAGGATGTCGGCCACCAGCGAGGAAACGATCGTGCCGAACGCGGCGCCCATGATGATGCCGACCGCCATGTCGACCACGTTGCCCTTGATGGCGAATTCACGAAACTCTTTGAACATCGGTCACCTCCAGATGGAAAGTATCTTAACGGGAATCGCAGGAAAAGTCCATCCCGACGGTTGGCGGTGGGCCCTCCCGTCGGGATGGCAGGCTCGTCTAGCGGATATGGCCGGCAAACCAGTCGAAGACGGTCTGCCACCAGAGCCGGGCGTTCTGGGGCTTGGAGACGAAGTGGTCCTCGTCGGGGTAATAGAGCATCTTGGAATCGATCCCCCGGCGCTGCAGGGCGGTGAACAACATGAACCCCTGGGAGATGGGCACGCGGAAGTCGTTCTCGCTGTGGACCACCAGCATCGGCACCTTGAACTTGTCGACAAAGCGGGCCGGATTCCACTTCTCGTACAGGTCGCTCTGCCAGGGGACCCCGCCGTGTTCCCACTCCTCGAACCAGAGCTCTTCGGTGGTGTAGTACATGCTGCGGGAGTCGAAGATGCCGTCGTGGGAGACCAGGGCCCGGAACGGGTACTTGAACTCGTCGCTGTGGCCGGCGATCCAGTTGATCATGAAGCCTCCGTAGGAGGCCCCGGCGGCCACGATGCGATCCTTGTCGATGAACGGGAAGTGCTCGATGGCGTACTCCTGGCCGCGGACCAGGTCGACGAACGGCACCCCGCCCCATTCGCCGGAAACGGCGTCGGTGAAGGGCTGCCCATATCCATCGGAACCGTGGAAGTTGATCGCCACCACCACGTAGCCTTTGGCGGCAAACAGCGAATGGTTCCAACGGTAGTGGAAGTCGTCGGTCCAGCCTCCCTGGGGCCCCCCATGGATCAGGAAGACCATCGGGTACTTCTTCTGGGGATCGAAGAACGGGGGCTTGAGCAGCAGGGCTTCCACCGAATCGTTGTTGCCGCCGGTGAAACGGAAGGTCTCGAGCGGATTCAACTCGAGGCCGGAAAAGAGCGGCTCGTTGAGTCGGGTCAGCGGAACGACGCGTTTCTCTTTCAAATCGAGGCGCATCAGTTCGGCGGGCCGCTGTACGCTCTGGGCCAGGAAGACCAACTTTTTCCCGTCGGCAGTGACCGACAGGGAGTTCGTGTTTCGTCCGGGGGTGAGGCATTCGATCGCCCCGCTGGCCAGGTTTTGGCGGAAGACGGGGTTGGCAACCCCCTGGCGGGCGATGAAGTAGATCACCTTTTCGTCGGGGGAGAAGACGAATTCGGTGACGGTTTGCGGGAACTGGGCCGAGAGGTTGGCAAAGGTCTTGCGACCGAGGTGGTAGAGGACGATCTCCCGTTTGTCGGCCTCGTAGCCGGCCCGCTTCATCGAAAGGTAGGCCAGGTAGGTGCCCTTGGGCGAGAACACCACCCCCGCGTCGTTGCCGGTATTGGCCACCGAAACGTGGTCGATTTTGCCGGTGGCCAGGTCGCGCAGAAACACGTCGTTGTTGGTCGAGATCGCCACCACCGGGTCGGGGTTGCGCACATAGGCCAGCAAACGGCCGTCGGGTGATACGGCAAAGTCGCTGGGGCCTCCCAGATCGACCGGAGGGGTGTCGGCGTCGCCCGGAGTCAGGTCGGTGAATTCGGCCCCGCCAGGGGTGGTCAGGAAGAGGTGGGAACGCATCCCCTCTTTCCACGAATTCCACACCCGGTACATCAAGGAGGTCAGCAGGCGGGCCTTGACCTTGGATTCCTCCCGGGCCTTTTCCTGGGCGATGCTTTCGGAAAGCGAGGCGGCTTTGGGGTAGACGTCCTTCTGGAAAACCAGTTGGCTGCCGTCGGGAGTCCAGACGAATTCACCGGCTCCACCGGGGATCGAGGTCAATCGCACCGGATCGCCGCCTTTTTTCAGGTCCAGTTCAAAGATTTGCCCCTCGCCCTCCACGGTATAGAGAAAGGTCAGCCGGTCGGGGCCGCGGAACCGGGGGATCGAGGCGTTGCCCTGGTCTCCGGTCACCTTGCGGACCTCCTTGCCCTCCAGGTCGCTCACGTAGATGGCGGAGTGGAACTTGTTTTTTTCCAGGTCGGCGACCCGGACGGTGAAGGCCACCTTCCGGCCGTCGGGCGAGAGGACCGGGTTCTGGATGCGTTGCGCGGTAAAAACGTCCTCGAAAGTCATGGCCCGTCGGTTGTCTCCGGCCCAAAGCGAGGCCGCAAGCAACAGGGCGATCAGCACGGTGCGTTTCATGGCAGATCCTCCTAAAAAAAAGGGGGAACCCGTCAGGTTCCCCCAAGGTCGATCACGCAGGTGAGACGGAAACTGTTTATTTGACCTCTTCGCTGGGGGCGAGTTTGAGGATGACGAAGCGACTGTTGAAGAGCTTCTTGGTCATCGGGTTGGTCATGTCGTACCGGCGCAGCAGGAAGGTGTAGTCCTTGACTTCGCCGTTCTCGAGGGTGACCTGGGTGTGCGACTTCTGGGTGATGGCCTTGCCCTCGTAGATCTCCTGATCGCGTTCGATGCTGGTGGAGAGTTTCACCAGGTTGCGCTCGTTCTCGATCTTGGTCTTCAACTCGTTGATCTCGGCCTGCAGGGCCTTGAACTTGGCGGTTTCGGCGTTCAGCACGGTCTCGGCATCGGTGGCGGCCTGCTGGGCAGCGCCCTTTTTCCCTTTGCCCAGGGTACCCTTGGCCTCTTCGAAGGCGTCCTTTTTCTCGGAAACGATCTTCAGCTGCTCTTTGCGGGCGGCATCCAGCTCTTCTTTCCGCTTCATCAAGCCGGGCAGGGTCACGTCCTCGATGATCGGCGCTTCCGACGAAACGAACTTCCACGACTTGAACTTCAGCGAAACGGGCTCGGTGGCCATAGTGGCCAGGGTGCCGAGGTCATTCGCCTTCATGCTCTGGAAGTACTTGGAAATGGTAACCTCTTCGGGCTTTTGACACGAGGTGGCGGCCAGGATGATGGCGAACATCACGAGGGCAAGCAGAATCTTTTTCATGAACTCCTCCTAAAGGGTTGCTGTGGGGATTATAGTCAAAGGCGATTTTGTTTGCAACCATCCGCGGCGAATCATGGCAGTGCCCCGGTGATCTGGTTGCCGGACAGAAAGTGCCCGGCGAATTCCTCTTCGGAATGGAGGCGCTTCATGCCGAATTCTTGCAGGGTGAAGTCGGCGATGGCCCGGGCCCGGTCGGCGATGGCGGCGAAGTTCACCTCGGGGTCGCGGGCCCCCCCTTGCAGGTACATCTTGTGCAGCAGGTCGATGTGGCTGGAAATGACGTTCTCGGTTTGCCGCGGCCCCCCCTCCCCGCTGCTCCTCTTTTGCAGGCCGCACAGGTCGCGCAACTGATTGTCGAGCGAGACCTCTTTCTGCTGGCGGGTTTTGCGTTCGTAGTGGCGCAGCACCAGGAAGGGGACACCGGTTTCGGTGGCGCGCTGGATCTCATCGGAGGCCGCCACCCAGCCGAGGTTGTTGGCATGCAACCGCCTGGATACCGTCTGGTGGATGGTTTCCAGGAAGGGACGGATGACCTGGTCGGCCGATTCCTCGACGCTGTTGAACTGGTTGAGGACAAAGTAGATGCCGTAGCGGTCGACGATCCGCTGCAGCAAGGCCAGGAATTGGGTGTCGGGGAGGTGCTCGGCGATCTGGGTCAGGAAGTCGTCGACGTTGGCCACCTCGCTATCGTAGGCGTCCTCCAATACGTCGATGAAGAGGGCGAAGAGGGCCGGGTCCACCTGGCGAAACACCGGAAACGACCGGGCGACCTTGCCCCGCGAGCGGAAGAGGAGGCGCAGCATGCGGAGCAGCACCGCCTTGGCCATTTCGGCCGCGGTGACGGTGGCGGCCCGTACTTTGGGGGTGAACAGGATGATGCCCGAGTTGGTGTAGGGGAGGAAATCGAGGACGCTGGAGTCGAGGCCCGCCTTGAGGTCGAGGATCACGAAATCGGCCCGCAGCGAGTTGATCCCCTCGATGATGCGGTCTTTCACCGGGCCCGAGAAATTCACGATGTCGTGGATGAAGTTTTTCGGCGAGGGCAGGTACTGGAAGCCGGAAAACACCCGGTCGGGATCCAGGGCGGGGCCCAGGGGGTGGAGGCACTCCTCGATGGTCGCCCCCTTGCGGATGAAATGGTACAGGTCTTTGCCCACCGGTTGACCGATGGCGTTGCGCAGGCTCGATGTGCCGGTATCGAGATCGATCAGCACCGTGCGCTGGGTGCGGCCGAGTGCCAGCGAGAAATTCAGGGCGAAGGTGGTCTTGCCGACGCCGCCCTTGCCCGACGAAACGGGGATGATCCTCATGGCTGACCGGCTCCTTTTCCGCGGCAGAGGCGAGCATTGTACCACGCCCCTTCCGAACGGTGAAGGTCGGGCGGGAGCCCCCCGGGGATCGGTCCCCAGGGGCTCCCGCCCCGAGTTGACGTTACTTCAATTCGCTGAGTTTCTTGTAGTACTCGTGCTTGGCTTTCTTGAACTCGACGGCCTGGGTGTACAGCTGCTCGGCCAACTGCGGGTACTGGAGCTTCAAGGTGGCGTAGC
The DNA here is from genome assembly GCA_964614865.1 of uncultured Clostridia bacterium. Classification (GTDB taxonomy): domain Bacteria; phylum Acidobacteriota; class Aminicenantia; order UBA2199; family UBA2199; genus CAZTNO01. The sequence goes on along the minus strand of CAZTNO010000159.1, from coordinate 2,473 downwards.
GGGTTTCGCTGGCGATGAATTCCTTCATGTCGGCGGTGGGTTCCTTGGACTCGTAGATGAACGGGTTCTTGCCCTCGGAAACCAGCATTGGGTTGTACCGGTAGAGCGGCCAGTAGCCGGCGGCCACTGCCCGTTTCTCTTCCTCGATAGTCTTGCCCATGTCGATGCCGTGGGCGATGCAGGGGGCATAGGCGATCACCAGCGAGGGGCCGGGGTAATTCTCGGCTTCGTGGATCGCCTTGATGGCCTGGTTCATGTTGGCTCCCAGGGCGATCGAGGCCACGTAGACGTAGCCGTAGCTCATGAACATCAGACCGAGGTCTTTCTTGCCGGTCTTCTTGCCCGAGGCGGCAAACTGGGCCACCGCTCCGATCGGGGTGGACTTGGAGGCCTGCCCGCCGGTGTTGGAGTAGACCTCGGTGTCGAGTACCAGCACGTTGATGTTCCGGGCCATGGCCAGCACGTGGTCGAGACCCCCGTAGCCGATGTCGTAGGCCCAACCGTCGCCGCCGATACACCAGACCGACTTGTCGGTGAGGTAGTCCTGCAGTTCGACGATCTTGCGCAGTGTGCCCTGGGTTTCACTGCCGGCCGTTTTTTGCGCCTCTGCCAGCAGGGTGCGGATTCTGCTGGCCAGGGCCTGTGCCTCGTCGTCGGTGCGATCCCACTGCTCCAGCATCATTTTCAACGCTTCGGCCAGACCCGCGGGGGCGCCGGCAGCCAGCAGTTTTTCGATGTTCCACCGCAGCTGCTTGCGCGAGGCGTCGACGGAGAGCCGCATCCCCAAACCGTACTCGGCGTTGTCTTCGAACAGCGAATTGGCCCAGGCGGGCCCTTTGCCCTCCTTGGAAACGCAGTAGGGAGTGGTCGGGAAGGTGCCGCTGTAGATCGAGGAGCAGCCGGTGGCGTTGGCCACGATCATGCGCTCGCCGAACAGCTGGGTGACCAGCTTGACGTACGGGGTTTCGCCGCAACCGGCGCAGGCCCCCGAGAATTCGAACAGCGGCTTGCGGAACTGGGTCCCCTTGAGCTGGGTGGGCAGGGTGCCGTCGACCACGTTGTCGGCGAGGGCTTCGAAGAAGAGCACGTTTTCACGCTGGCCGGCTTTGCGTTCTTCCTCGATGGCGTGGAGCTCGAGGGCCTTGGTTTTGGCCGGGCACACCTGCACGCAGTTGCCGCAACCGGTGCAGTCGTCGGTGTAGACCTGGATCCGGTAGGCCAGGTTGCGTTCGTTTTTGGTGGTCGACTTCACGGTCTGGAAGGAAGCGGGAGCCTTCTCCAGTTCCTTGGGATCGATCTGCTTGGCGCGGATTGCGGCGTGGGGGCAGACCATCGAACACTGGTTGCACTGGATGCAGTTGGCGGAGATCCAGCGGGGCACCTGGGGGGCGATGCCGCGCTTTTCCAGCCGGGCGGTGGCGGTGGGCACGACGCCGTCGAGCGGCATCTGCGACACCGGGATCGAATCGCCGCGCAGGTGCATCATGGTCTCGATCACTTCGCGGGCAAACGCCGGGGCGTCACCCGCGATCAGCTTGGGCACCGGGGCGGAAACCGTGATCCCTTCCACCGATGCGGGCACGGTCACCTGGGTCAGGGCGGCACTGGTGCGGTCGACCGCGGCCCAGTTCATCTGGACGATCTCCTCGCCTTTGCGCTGGTAGCTCTTCTTGATCGAGCTCTTGATCAGGTCGATGGCCTCGACCTCGGGCAGCACTCCGGAGATCTTGAAGAAGGCTGCCTGCATGACGCTGTTGATGCGCTTGCCGAGGCCGACCTCTTCGGAGATCTTCAGTGCGTCGATGTTGTAGAGCTTGATGCGCTTGCGGATGATGGTTTCCTGCATGTCGCGGGTCAGGTGGCCGAAGACCTCGGCGTTGTCCCACTCCGAGTTCAGCAGGAAGGTGCCGCCCTCCTTGAGCTCCTTGAGGACGTCGTAGCGGCCGATGTAGGCCACGTTGTGCAGGGCGACGAAGTCGGCCTGGGTCGGCAGGTAGGGGGCGCGGATGGGGCTCTTGCCGAAGCGCAGGTAGGAGATGGTGATGCCGCCCGACTTCTTGGAGTCGTAGGAGAAGTAGCCCTGGGCGTTCATCTCGGTGTGGTCGCCGATGATCTTGATCGAGTTCTTGTTGGCGCCCACGGTGCCGTCGGAGCCCAGACCCCAGAACACGCAGCGGATGGTGCCCTCGGGCTCGATGTCGAGCGCTTCGCCGACCGGGATGGAGCGCTTGGAGACGTCGTCGTGGATGCCGACGGTGAAGTCGTGGAAGGCGGCGCCGGAAAGGTGGTTGTAGACCGCCTTTACCATGGCCGGGGTGAATTCCTTGGAGCTGAGGCCGTAGCGGCCGCCGATGATCTCGATCGGGCTGTTCTTCAGGGCCGCCACCACGTCCAGGTAGAGGGGTTCGCCGATGGCCCCCGGCTCCTTGGTGCGGTCGAGCACGGCGATCTTCTTCACCGACTTGGGCAGGGC
>CAZTNO010000158.1:0-7060 GCA_964614865.1 uncultured Clostridia bacterium | reverse complement strand
GGGAATTCCCCGCGGGGGGGAGAAGGCGCTGGAAGAGCGGGCCCGCCGGCTCGGCTCGACCGAAGAAATCGGTCGCCGGGCCCGGGAACTCAACGAATCGTTCTACCTGGGGGAGGATTCGATCCATTCTCGCCTCGCCAGGCATTTCAACGATCTGGCATTTCTCCGCGATCTGCAGCCCGATTTCGCTCCCCTGGCAGATGCCTGCGAGCAGTTCCACGCCCTCCTGCCCGAACTGGCCCGCCACCTGGCGGCGCTGGGCGAGGAATCCGCGGGGGAGGAGGGTGAACTCGAAGAGATTCAGCTCAAGCTGATGGCCTTGGGCAAGCTCAAGACCAAGCACCAGACCGACCTCGACGGCCTGCTCGACCTCGGCGAGCGATTCCGCCAGGAGTACAAATCCTTGTCGGGTCTCGCCTGGTCGATTCGTGACCTGGACCGGGAAATCGAAGCCGCCCTCGCCCGCTACTGCGAAATCCAGCACGAAATCCGCCGGCGTCGGGAAAAGGGGGGAGCCACCCTGCGTCGCCAGGTGGAACGGGAGCTCTCCCGGCTGGGCATCAAGCACGCTGCCTTCCCGGTTCAACTCGTGGCGGTCGAGCCGACGCTGGAAACCATCGGCGAGCGGGGCTCGGACCGGGTCGAGTTCCTGTTTTCGTCGAACCCGGGGCAACCTCCCGGCCCTCTCGCCGAGGTGGCCTCGGGGGGGGAACTCTCCCGCCTGATGTTGGTACTCAAGTCCCTTCACAGCGCCGAAACTGGAGCCACTTTCATTTTCGACGAGATCGACGCCGGGGTCGGGGGGCGTACCGCCGAGTTTGTCGGCGAGAAATTGCGCCAGATCGCTGTCCGCAACCAGGTGATCTGCATCTCCCACTTGCCGCAAATCGCCAGTTTTGCCGACCGCCATTTCCTGATCCGCAAGGATTTTCTGGAAGGGCAGACGTACAGCTCGGCCCGTCCGCTCGAAGGGCAGGAGCGGGTCCAGGAACTCGCCCGGTTGATGGCGGGGAGTGTCGTCTCAGCCGACATCCTGGCGGCCGCAGCGCAACTCATCGAGCGCAGCCGGGAATGACCTTTTTCATCCACACTTTCGGCTGCCAGATGAACGTCTCCGATTCCGAGAAGATGCGGCACATCCTGGCCGGTCGCGGTCTGGTCGAGGCCCCGAGCGAAGCGGAGGCCCAGGTCGTGATCGTCAACACCTGCGCCGTTCGGGGCAAATCCCAGGACAAGGTCTTCTCCTATGTCGGACGCCTCCCCCCCCTTGCCCGGGTGGTGATCGCCGGCTGCGTGGCCCAGGCCCGGGGCAAGGAGCTTTTCGCCCGCCACCCCCGGGTGGCCGCGGTGGTCGGCCCAAACCAGCTGCACCGAATCGACGAGGTGGTCACGGCGGTGCTTGCGGGGGATGCTGGAGTCGCCGCCACCGGATTCACCCGGGCCTGGCACGAGACGGTGCCCGCGGCCGTGGACCGGGGCAGCCGGGTGACCGGTTATGTCTCGATCATGGAGGGGTGCGACAACTTCTGCACGTATTGCATCGTCCCCTTCACCCGCGGCCGGGAAAAGAACCGTCCGCTCGAAGCCATCCTGAAAGAGGCCGGGGAACTCGACCGCCAGGGTTTTGCCGAAATCGTGTTGCTGGGGCAGAACGTCAACCACTGGCACGACCCGGCCGGGACGGCCCGCTTCCCCGACCTGCTCGAAGAACTGGCAAAGCGCACCGCGATCCCCTGGATCCGCTTCATCACGTCCTATCCCGGCTATCACGACTCCCTCCTGGTCGAAGTGATGGCTCGGCACCCGCGTATCGCCCGTCACCTCCACCTTCCGGCCCAATCGGGGTCCAGCCGCATCCTGGCCCGCATGGCCAGGCGGTACACGCGGCCCTCCTACCTGGGGGTCATCGGCGAATTCCGCCGCGCGCTCCCCGGCCTGGCCTTCAGCTCCGACTTCATCGTCGGCTTTCCGGGAGAAACCCGGCACGATTTCGCCCTGACCCTGTCGCTACTTCAAAGGGTGCGCTACAGTTCGATCTTCTCGTTCGTCTACTCGCCTCGCCCGCAGACCAAGGCCTTTGCCTGGCAGGATCCGGTTTCTCCCGGCGAAAAGCGTGAGCGGTTGCAGCAGCTCCAGGAGCTCCAGGAGAAGATCCAGCGCGAGGACAACCAGCACCTGATCGGTAGCGAACTGCCGGTGCTGATCACCGGCGTCAGCCCCAAGGTGGCCGGGGAGCGGGTCGGACGCAGCGAGAGTTACCGGGTGGTCCACTTCCCCTCCGACCAGGATCCCGGAACCTTTCTGCGGGTGCGCATCACCCAGGCGGGGCCCCACTCGCTGCGCGGCGTCCCGGCCTGACCTTTCAGCGGCGGGAGGCCTGCCGCCGCACCCCTTCGGCGATCAGCCCCAGCCCCAGGGTCAGGGTCACCAACGAGAACCCGGGCAGCACCATCATCCACGGGTTGTCGCCGAGATGGTGTCTTCCGACCTCGATCATCTGCCCGAGCGAACACTGCTCTGGCGAGATTCCCAGGCCCAGAAAGGTCAGGGTGGCCTCGGCCAGGATCACCTGGGGGATCAGCTGGGTGGCCCGCACGACCAGCAGGGGGCGGACCAGGACCGTCAGGTGGCGGCTCAGCAACCACCAGCGGCTGGCGCCCGCGGCGCGGGCGACGGCCAGGAATTCGCTGCCCCGGTAACGGCCGGTGTCGGCCGCCAGCACCCGGCACGATGCCGCCGCGGCGGGGAGGGCCAGGGCCAAAACCATCCCCCCCGGGCCGGGGCCGACGAAGACCGCCAGGGCGATGGCCAGCAGCAGGCCGGGGAAGGCCAGCAACGAGTCGGTGACGGTCAATATCCAGCGCTGCCAAAAGCTCCCGGCCAGCCCCCCGGCCAGCCCCATCCCCCCTCCAAAAACGGTAGCCAGTAGAGCCACCAGCAGGGCGAGCCCGGTTGAAAAGACCGTGGCATGAACCGTCCCTGCCAAAATGTCGCGACCGAGTTCGTCGGTTCCAAACAGTTGTTCCCCCCCAGGAGCGAGCAACTGCTGGTCGACCCGGGGGGTGCCGGGGCCTGGCCATTTCAGCGAACCCACCGTCAGCCCCAGGGCAAGAAGGACGAGGATCACGATGCCGCCTTGGGTCTCCCGGCTAGCCACCTTCCCCTCCTGCGTTTGAATAGCGACGATGCCGCCACTGCTCGCCCAGGACATCGACCCCCAGGCCGATGCCCAGGTAGACGGCGGTGAACACCATCGAACAGCCCAGGATCGACGGGTAGTCGCGGCACCCGATCGCCCGGGTCAGCAGGTAGCCCATCCCCGGAAAAGAGAACATGGTCTCGACGACGATGGCCCCGGTGAGCAGGTTGCCCCACTGGATTCCGCCCAGGGCGATCAATACCGGGGCCGCGGTGGGCAGGGCATGGTGAAAGGCCACCCGCCATGGCCCGACTCCCTTGGCCTGGGCCAGCAGGATATAGGGGCGGGGCAACTCCTCTTCCACCACCGCCTGGGTGATCCGCAGCAGGTGGGGGGCCATGGCCAGGGCCAGGGTGATTGTCGGCAAAACCAGGTGGCGCAAACCGCCTGCCCCCGAAACGGGGAGGATCCCCAGGCGCACCGCCAGCAGGTCGATCAGCAAGGGCCCGGTCACGATCGCCGGCACGGCGGTGCCGACGATGGCCAGCAGGGTGATCGCTCTGCCATAAAAACGCCGGCGCAGGGCGATCGCGGCGATCCCGCCGGCTAGCCCCAGCGGCCACGCCACCGCCAGGGCGGCCAGGGCCAGCATGGCGGTACGCGACAGGGCGGGGACGATCCGGTCGAGAACGGGCTCTCCGGTCTCCAGGGAGCGTCCCAGCGAGCCGCGACCGAGTTCCCGCCACAGGTCGAGGTAGCGGGTCAGCAGGGGGCGATCCAGCCCGAGGGCGTGCCTCAGGCGGGCAACATCTGCTGAGGCAGCGTTCTCGCCGAGGATTTCGCGGGCGGGATCGCCGGGCAGCCAGTGGATCAAGGCGAAGATCAAGGTGGTGGCCAGCCAGATCGAGACCAGCGCTCCGGCCAGCCTGTTAAGGTTTCCGGGCCGTGGCTTGCGACAACCCATGCTTTCTCAGCAGGCGGAACAGGGCGACCCGGCTGATGCCCAACCGTTCGGCGGTGAGCTGGCGACGCCCCCCGTTCTCCCGGAGCGCCCGGAGCAAAAAATCTCGCTCGAACTCGGTCCGGGCCGCGTTCAGGGTACCCGCTGTCTTTTGCGGGCTGGAGGCCGGCAGGTCGGCAGGGGGGAAGGTGATCCAGTTCTTCAGCCAGGATTCCAGCTGGCGCACGTTGCCGGGCCATTCCAGCCCGGCGGTACGCCGGCAGATCTCTTCCACTTCGGTTTTGGCAACGGATTGGATTCCCCATTTTGCCAGCAGGGTCGGGATCAGCAGGGGGAGGTCCTCGAGGCGTTCGCGCAAGGGGGGGACGGGGATGATCAGGTCCCGCAGCCGGAAGAGGAGGTCCTGGCGAAAGCGCCCTTCGCCTACGAGGATCTCCAGGTCGCGGTGGGTGGCCGACAAGATGCGCACGTCCACCGGCACGATGCGGTTTTCCCCGAGCCGGCGAATTTCCCGTTCCTGAAGGGTTCGCAGCAGTTTGGCCTGCAAGGGGAGGGGGAGGTCGGCGATCTCGTCGAGGAAGAGGGTCCCCCCTCCGGCCGCTTCGATCAGGCCGATCCTCCCCTCGGTGGCTCCGCTGAAGGCTCCCCGGCGGTAGCCGAACAGCTCCGCTTCCAGCAGGTTGTCGGGGATGGCAGCGGCATTGACCGCCACGAAAGGGCCACCCCCTCGCCGGCTGAGGGCATGAATCGCCCGGGCTACCAGCTCCTTGCCGCTGCCGCTCTCGCCGGTGATCAGTACCGAGAAATCCACCCGGGCCACCCGGGTGACCCGCTCCTTGAGCTCCCTCATCGGGGGGGAATCTCCGACCAGCGAGGCCATTCTTTCTGCAGCCCGGATGCGGTTCTCGTAAAAGGGGACAAACAGGGCCGAAAACGTGTGGAGCAATTCTTCCAGGCGGTCGAACCAGCGGGATCCCGGTGAGGGTTCCCTTTTCGAGGCCAGAATCAGGGCCATGCGCAGCCCGGAGCCGGGCGACCAGACCCGCAAATCGGTGTAGGCAAAAGGGTAGAAAACGCGCTCGCGGCGGTGCAGACGAAGGCGGATCTCGTCGGCGGTCCAGTGGCTCGAGGCATGGTTTGCTGCTTTCAGCAGGTCGTCGAGCAGGGGGGTGAATTCTGGATGGGTTCCGCAATCGATGGCCTTCTTCTCACCGTCGAGCACCACCAGCCGGGCCAACTCCACCGGCACCCGCCGGGTGATTTCGGGCCACAGCGAGCGAAAGAAATCGTCGGGCCCCGTCCATCGGGCCGAGTCGCCGCACCAGCGCGCGCAATCGTACACCTCTCTCCGTTCCCGCTCTTCGGTGAGGCGGGTCAGCAACCGGGCGAGCCCGGCCGGGGGCTTGCGACCGGCGGCGGCGAAGAAATCGGCGATGTCTTCGGCGAGTTTCACCTCGCCGGCAGGAAGCTCCACCGGGGCAGGCAACGATTCCAGTCGCAGCGAGTGGTACTCGAAGAAGTGGTAGCCCCGCTGGCCCCGGGCCAATTGGGCCGAGAGCGATTTCAACTCTTCCAGGCCTGCGGTCAACCCCAGCACCCGCACTCCCAAAACCAGCAGGGTGAATCGCTGCTCGGGCGAAGAGATGGCGGCGATCTTGGCCAGCGGGGAGGGGGTCCGCCCCCGTTCCTGCCACGTCGCGAGCACTTCCCAGGCCAGGAGCTGGTCCTGCGAGGCTTTGTCCGGCACCGGAGCTGCCGGGGTTCCCGTCGTCGCTCCCTGCGAGAGGGCGATCATCGTGCCCAGGAGCTCGGCATCGATTCGTCCCCGCCAGTTGTGAGCGGCGGTGAAATGGGTGATCGCCTCGTCGAGCCAGCGCCGGGCCTTGGTCGGATCGTGGCGCAGGTAGTACAGCGAGGCGAGATTGTACAGATCGATCGCCAGCCCCCGCGGTTGGCCCTGCTGGCGGTCGTAATCGCTCACCTCGCGAATCAACCGCTCGGCTTCCCGCCAGTGTCCTCGGCAGATGGCCACGTCGATCAGATTCGACTTGGCCAGGATCGACCCGCCCTCCACCTGCTCGGCGGAAGCCAGCAGGAGGGCCCGCCGATACCACCCCTCGGCCACCGGCCAGTCGCCATCGGCCATGAACAGGTTGCCCAGGTCCACCGAGAGGTCGGCGGTCAATCCGGGCAGATTTCCCCCCTCCGCGCGGACGAGGAGTTCCCGGTACTCGGCCTCGGCATCGCCGGAACGCCCCGCCATCCTCCAGACCAGGGCCAACTGTTTGCGAGCCTCCACCTGCCAGACCCACCACCCCGATTCGGCAAAGTAACGGGCACTCGCCCGCAGTTCCTGCTCGGCCCGGGGCAATTCCCGACCGTTGATCCAGCTCTCGCGGTGCTGGATGGTGGCCAGGTGCCGGGACAGGGGGCTTTTCAATTTTGCCCGGTGGAGTTCGGCCCGGTGGTCGTCGGTGGCTTTTTGAAACTGGATGAATCGCAGGTAGTGGGCCTCGTCGGTCGCATCGGTGGGGGGACGGCCGGCTTGATCCAGCCAGCGGGCCATCTCCTGGTAGCGCTTGGTCAACCGGCAGAGGTGGGCCTGGCGGATCAGCTGCCAGGGAGGGGGCGATTCTTTCGCTGTGTCAAAAAGGCGGGCCAACCCATGGAAGCGCCCGGCCCGGAAGAGGATGTCGGCGGTGGCAAGCCGCCATGCATCGTCCCCTTGCTGCCAGGTTTCAACCGATTCCAACCGGTCGAGCCATTCCCCCTGGTCGCGCAGATCCACGTGTTGCCGGTCGAAATCGCGCAGCCATTCCACCTGACCTGCAGGCCAGGGCGACCCTTTGGCGGGATCGGAAGTCTTTTTTGCCCTGGAACCGAGGGTGCCGGCGGGCAGAGCCGGGTCGAGCCGGTTTCCTCCCTTTTGGTGAAGCTCCAGGTCGAACGGAAAGCCGGCC
>CAZTNO010000157.1:0-7065 GCA_964614865.1 uncultured Clostridia bacterium | reverse complement strand
AGTAGTGGGGCACCACGGCGTTGACGGTGACGATCCAGTCGGCGGCGAGGAGGATGCGGTTCAGCAGAACCGGAGTGCCGGAGGAAGTGGCGCCGAAATCGTGCAGGTCTTTTTCGTTGCGAGCATCGTGGGGGTGGACCGGGCACCGGGCAATGACCCACTCACCGAGCAGCAGGCGCAGTTCGGAGAAAGAAGGGGGGGCATGGGAGCCGGTGGCCACGGCAATTTCCACCGGCGCCGCCAGTTCGCGAACCAGGCTTTCGATCAGCGGAGGGAGGAGAAGGTCGAGCCGGCAACGACGGGTGGCATCGGGGACGACCACCAGGACGCGCTCCCCGGTTTGCGCGCCCCGTTGTTTGAGCTGGCGCAACAGGGCGGAGACGCTTCGCCGTACCAGGAGCTCCGGCCGGGTACGGCGCGGGGGATCGGGCAGAAGAGGCCAATGCCAGTCGATCCCGGCGGGGCGGGGGATCGATATCTGTCGATCTCCATAGGGGAGTGCGATCCTCGTTTCCATCTGGAACTCCCTACCCCGGGCCCGAGGAAAAGTCAAGCCACCCGCGCCGGGGGCTAGGTTTTGCTCTTCATCCCATTGGCCATCCAGTTGCGGGCCAGCACCAGGGCCAGCGGCGAAACCAGGGCGATGCCGCCGTAGATGAGCCACATCGAACCGGTGCGCTGGACCACTCCGGGGCCGGGGATGGGGCAGTAACTGGCGATAAACCAGCCCGAATAGGTGGCGGTGACGAACTTGGTCAAAAACCAGGGGAACTGACCGATCCCCATGTAGGCCCCCGTTTTTCCCGGCGGGGCGATTTCGGCGATCCACTGCAAAAAGCGGGGTTGCCACATCGCTTCGCCCACCGACATCAGCAGGGTGTAGGTCAGGAACAGGTACAGGTTCGGTCCCAGGGCCAGCAGGAATGTCGGCAGGGCCATGACCAGGGTGCCGATGATCATCATGCGGTAGATGTTGGCCCGCGAGGTCATGGCGGCGATCAAGGGAGAGAGGACGAAGATCAGCACCGGGTTGATGTTGGAGAAGACTTCGAAGTACTGGCTGACCGGAGTGCCGGCAAAGGCCCGGTCCAGATAGTAGGGAACGGTGAGCCAGGTATGGGCGAACAGGGTCTGCACCGGGATCAGGATGAAGATGAAGAAGACGAAACGGGGGTCGCGGAAGGGGTGGTCGGGGCGGCGGCGTAAAAACTCCCACCCGGCGGCGAGCAGCAGGGCGATGGCGGGCAGTAAAACGGCCAGTCGCGGGACGGCCAGACGGCCCCCCAGCACCAGGAAGAACGAGACGAAGGCGGTCAGGCTGGCGGCAAGCAACAGGAAAAAAGGCCGGGAATCGATCGCCGCGGGCGGGGCCCCCGCTTCCTCAGGGGTGTTGGTCTTTCCTTCGGCCCCGGGAGCTGCCTGCGCCTGCTGGCTGCGCTCGCTGGCCTCGCGGTCGGCCCGGCGGGTGATGATCAGCAGGGTGACCAAACAGCCCAGCAGGGTGATCGCCGAGTAGATCCAGAACACGGCGGGCAAGCCGTTGGGCGGGAATTTGCCGGCGAAACGGTGGCGAACCCCCGAACTGACGAACCCCGAGGCGAAGGCACCCAGGTTCATCAAGCCGTAGATCAGGCCGTACCCCACCGCGGCGGTTTGCGGGGTGGTGTAGCGGCGCACCCCGGCATAGGCGGCGGGCTGGTAGAGCCCGTAGGCGGTCACCACCAGCAACAAACCGAAAACCATCAGAAAGAACATCGGGGAACCCATGCCGTGGCCCAAGGGGGCCGTCCCCGCCAGGGCGATCAGCAGTCGCCCCACCATCATTGTGCCCAGGGCCAGCGCCAAAGAGCGCCGGACCCCCAGACGGTCGGTCACTCCGCCAAGCAGCAGCATGGCGAAGGTGATGCCGCCGGTGACTCCGCCGTACACCCACCCGCTGTGGAGATCGGACAGGCGGACGTTTTCCGAGCAGAACTTGCCCAGGATGGTCAGGGTGCCGAAGTAGACCAGCCCTTCGGTGATGTAGGGGAGGTTGATCCCCCACAGCGCTCGCGGGGCCTTGCCGAAAGCGGCGAAGGTGGTTTTCAGTTCCAGCCAGGTGGCCTTCAGGGCGGAAACAAAGCCGGCGGGATGGGGATCCGGGGTGTCAGCCATGGGGTACTCCTCGATCGGTCAGCGAAATCGGCGGCGGGCGGCTCTTTTTTTCGGAGGTCACCATGTAGAACTTCAACTCCAGGATTCCGAAGATCATCAACAGGTAGAGGGTGTCGTGCTGCAGGGGGAGGAATCCGGAACGGGGCGACCCCAGGATCAGCGGCAGGGGGATTGCCAGGGCCAGCAACAGGTAGAGCAGGCACCAGCCCTGATATCCCCGGGGGAGCTGGTGGATCATGGCGCTCCAGGAAAGCGCGGTGCAAAAGACGAACAAGGCGGTGATCTTTTCGGTGGCGCTGGGGGCGAAACGGTGGAGCACCCAGAACACCGACAGGGAGGCCAGGGCGAAGAGCAGGGGAAACAGGCCATGTCCAAGCCGTTTCATGACGGCCATGATAGCCTTTTCCCCGGGGGCTGTCAACCGAAAACGGGCCGCTACAAGCCGTCTCGGGTTTCCCTCAGGTCGCAGTCCGGGCGGTTTTGATTTTTTGTTGCCGGTCAATTATAATCGCCGCTGAAAGGAGCTACCCATGGAGACGCTCAAAACCTTGAAATCGCTTGCCGGCAATCCGCACCTGGATTTCCCCCGCCTCACCTACCCCGGCCTGTACCGACGCATCCGCGAGAATTTCCACCTGGAACTCTTCCTGAAAGGGGAGAACATCCTGCTTTCCCCCTTCTGCACGGTGCTCCGCGGCCAAACCGACGAAGACTTCGAACGCTTCGTCGAGGGCAACGAGGAACTCCTCGACAACCTCAAGGATTTCATCCTGGCCTCGCTGTTCATCTACTCGGCGGCGGTCGAGGAGAACGCTTACTACCTGTCGAGCGACAAGGACGTCTTCATCGCCCGGCTGATCCTGCGTGACGAATTTCGCTTCGAGGTGAAGCTCTACGCCCACCACCAGGACGAGCTGGCCCTGGCCTACGACGACAAGATCTACCTGGGGCGCATCTTCATCGATCTGCAAAAGTTTCACCGTGACCACTTCGGCTTGCGCGAATACTTCCTGTCGATCCTGGAGCAGAACAGCAAGATCCAGGAACGGGCCCGGGTGAAACTGCTGAACTACGAAGAGTACCGCAAGGCCGATCTGGAGGAGATCGATTACCTGGCCAAAGAGGCCACCTCTGCCGCCATCGATCGCCTCAACGTCTTTCCCAAGGTCGAACCCAAAAAGATCCCCACCGTCCGGCTCGACGAGATGATCGACGACCTGCTGCACGTGCAGAACCTGATGATCGAGTTGCGGGACTGCGCCCAGGAGTTCGAGAACCGGCTGCACCAAAAAGAGGAAAACCACTTCGCCAAGCACCTGACCAAATACGACAAGGATCTGGTCAACGACATCAAGTATTTGACCAAGATCAACATGGTGCTGAGCCTGCGTTTGGCCCACTACAACTACTTCTGATGGTTTGCTCTTCGGCCTGGATCCGCGAGCGGTGCGAGCGGGACGGGATGATCGCCCCCTTCGTCGACCCCCCGGTGCGCAAGGGGGTCATCTCTTATGGCCTCGGACCCTACGGCTACGACATCCGTCTGGCGGGCGTTTTTCTGGAGCCGCAACTCCGGGAGGGGATCCTCGACCCGCGGGGAATCGAACCCGGCGATTTCGTCGAGTGTCGGCGAGACCCGATCGACCTGCCCCCCGGGAGCTTCATCCTGGGGCGAAGCGTGGAGACCTTCCGCATCCCGCGCGAGGTGATCGGCGTTGCTTGGGGGAAATCCACCTACGCCCGGGTGGGGGTTCTGGTCAACGTCACCCCGCTCGAGCCCGAGTGGACCGGAGTCCTCACCCTGTCGATCGCCAACACCGGGTGCCGCACCGTGCGCCTCCACCCGGGGCAGGGGATCGCCCAGATCCTCTTCCTCCTCGGCAGCGCCCCCCCCCTGTTCTCGTACCGCGATCTGGGGGGCAAGTACGATGGCCAGGTCGGTGCTACCCCCGCCCGCATCGAGTAACCGCAAGGAGTTTTGCTTTGCCGCCGGGTGGTTCTCTTCGCCCTCGCCTTGGAGTATAATGGGTTTTCCGTTCGTCTTCAGGAGAGACCACCAATGGCTGACACGCTGAAAATCCGTGATTTGACCTTGCGAGACGGCCAGCAATCGGCATTCGCCACGCGCATGACGCAAAGCCAGGTTGACCGGGTGCTGCCCCACTACCGGCAGGCCGGTTTCTTTGCCATGGAAGTGTGGGGCGGGGCTGTACCCGACTCGGTGATGCGGTACCTGGGGGAGAATCCCTGGCACCGCTTGGAAACCATCCGCCGCGAAATCGGCGACACCTCCAAACTGACCGCCCTGTCCCGTGGCCGCAACCTGTTCGGCTACAACCCTTATCCCGACTCGGTGATCGAGGGCTTCTGCCGTAACGCCGTCCAGTCGGGGATCGGCATCATGCGCATCTTCGACGCCCTCAACGATATCGACAACATGACCGCCTCGATCCGCTTCGTCAAGGAAAACGGCGGGCTGGCCGACTGTGCGGTCTGCTACACGGTCGACCCCCTGTTCACCGGCGGCGATCGTTTTCGTGCCCTGCTGCGGGGAAAAAGGCTCCCCCGCAACATCTTCACCGTGGATTACTTTGTGGCCAAGGCCCGTGAACTGCAAGAGCGGGGCGCCGACATGATCACCGTCAAGGACATGGCCGGGCTCATCACCCCCCAGGCGGCCGCCGCCCTGATTCCCGCCCTGAAACGCAACCTCGACGTGCCGGTCAATCTGCACACCCACTGTACCCCGGGTTTTGGCCTGGCATCGGTGCTGATGGCCATGGTTTGCGGCGTCGACATCGTCGACACGGTGATCTTGAACTTCTCGGGCGGTCCCGCCGCCCCCGGATTCGAACTGATCCAACTCTTCGCCGACCGGCTGGGCCTCGACACCGGGGTCGATCGGGCGGCGGTGGCAGCCATCAACCACGAGCTCAAAGAGATCCGCCGGGAGCTGGCTCCGTTCGACGAGTACAAAGAGTTTCTGCCGATCGACTTCGATCTTGCCCGCGATTCTTTGCCGGCAAACGTCTCCGCCTGGTTCGACCAGGCCGTCGAAGCGGCCCGCGCCGGCCGCATCGCCGAGTTGCTCGAGATCACCCACCGCATCGAACACCACTTCGGCTTCCCTCCCCCCGACGACGCCGTCCGGTTGGCCCAGATCCCCGGCGGCATGTACACCAACATGATGGCCCAGATCAAGCAGGCCAAACTCGACCACCTGTTCGACCGGGTGCTCAAACTGGTGCCCAAGGTGCGGGTCGATGCCGGTTGCCCGCCGCTGGTCACCCCCACCAGCCAGATCGTCGGCGTGCAGGCGGTCAACTGCGTGGTCGACGAAACGCAGGGCAAGCCCCCCTACAGCACCACCTCCACCAACTTCGTCAATCTGGTCAAGGGCACCTACGGCAAGACCCCCTTCCCGGTCGATCCGGCGTTCCGGCAGAAGATCGCCGGGGTGGCCGACGAGACCCCTTACGACACCAGCCGCTATCAGAAGCAGGACAATCCGGTGCTCAAGGAAGCGGGGGGAACGAAACTCGCCCGCGACGAGAAAGAGGAACTCCTGCTGGAGCTCTTTCCCGCCGTGGCGGGCGACTTCCTGAAAAAGATCCGCCTGGCCGAGTTTGCCGCCAAACCCAAAGAGCGGGATGCGCAGTTCGATCTCTGGGAAGACATGGCCCTCTCGATGAGTTGAAAAGGCGATGCGTTTGCGAATCCTTTCCTGGGCCGGCGGGTTGCTGTCGCTGGTCCTGCTCACCTCCTGCGTGGGCGGGGGATTGGGGGAGTCGGCACGCAAATCCCATTGGGCGCAACCGGTCCAGGTACGTGGCATTCCCAACCTTCATCGCGTCGACGACGGGTTGTACCGCAGTGCCCAGTTCACCGCCGCAGGCGTTGCCGGGTTGAAGAAGCTGGGCATCCGTACGGTCGTTTCGCTGCGTGTCGGGGGCAACGACGAAGCCCTCCTGCGGGGGAGCGGGATCCGCTGGATTCCGTTGCCGGGAAACGCCTTTTTCCCCCGGCGAGCGAGTTTTTCCCGCTTTCTGGAAATCGCCGCTGACGCGCAGCACCGCCCGTTGCTGGTCCACTGCAAGCACGGCGCCGATCGCACCGGAGTGGCCGTCGCCCTCTACCGCATCGGCAAGCAGGGGTGGCCTGTCGATCGGGCCATCGAGGAGATGGCCCGCGGCGGTTTCGGTTTCCATCCCCTGCACGGCCACCTGCGCGACTTCGTCGCCGATTTTTTCGAGCAAAAGTAGCCTGCCGTTCGGTTACTCCTCCTTTGGGACCATTCTTCTTTCCTGGCGATCGTCACGATCCATCCCCCCGAAATCATCCCGGTCCACAACAGAAAATCTTGTCCTGGCAATGATTATCGGAAAATCGTTGTTGAGATTTTTTCGGCCATGAACCTGTTCTCGAAGATCGAAGTGCTCTCCCCCCAACCCCCCACACGTGAGGGGGGTGGCAGAAAGCCGGGGGGAGTGGAAGGTGCTTCTGCGGCTTACTCAGACGGTTGAAGGGGGATGAACCTTTTGCCAACAGCCAATCGTTCGTTCTCCGAATTCCGGCGGAGCTAAACCGATCGGGGACTGCGGAAAGGTTCCTGCCCGATGGGAAAGTGGGCGGGCAGGGTGTCGGGGTAGGGGGGGCGGGCGATGCCGATTTCGGTGACGATGGCCGAGACGAGTTCTCCCGGGGTGACGTCGAATGCCGGATTGAACGCCCGGGTGCCGGCGGGGGCCACCGGGATCCCCTGGAACTGGGTCACCTCGTCGCCGGGCCGCTCTTCGATCGGAATCTCCGCGCCGGTGGCAATTTGCGGGTCGAGGGTCGAGCGGGGGGCGGCCACGTAGAAGGGGATGCCGTGATGACGGGCCAGCACGGCCAAGGGATAGGTGCCGATCT
>CAZTNO010000156.1:0-7082 GCA_964614865.1 uncultured Clostridia bacterium | reverse complement strand
TTAAGGCGCCGCTACGAGGAGGGGGTCCAGAGGGTGATTGCGGAAGGGGTAGAAGAAGAAGAACAGGGCGGAAAACATCACAAAGAAGTTGAACAGGTCGGCGGTGATCCACCAGATGTAGCCACCGGCGATCGAGGCGAACACGAACAGGAGCACGTGGCGCAGGCTCCACTCGGGGGGATGGAGGCGGGAGAGGAGGAAGAAGCCCATCAGCACGACCAGCCAGAGCATCAGGCCGTTGCAGAGCAGGATGCCGTGTACGCCGAACACCCGGTAGAACGGGGCGGCGAACAGGGGGTAGATATACGACTTGGCGTAGTAGAGTTGCCCGTCGCCGCCCTTCTTGAGAAAGAAGCCGATCGGGCCGACCCAGAAGGTCTGCTCGATGCGCTGGATGTCGCCGCGATCGTACTTCAAATCGCCGTCGAAGGCCAGGCTCTGCATGATGGCGTAGTAGCTGGATTCGTCGGAGAAAAAGCCCCCCCGCTGCTTGACCGCCAGGTCGGACCCCAGCGAGAAGACGACCAAAAACAGGGCGAACAGGGCAAAGAAGATCTTTACGGAGCGTGGAGTCATGGCTGTCGCCGATTATACCACAGGCGGCGGGCCCCGCCATCCCGAAGGGGGCAAAGCCCCGCCCACGCGCCTTGACAGCCCCCCTCTCATCCCGTACAATTTCGGGCATGAAAAGGTACTCCATCCTCCTTTTGCTCGCCATTCCGCTGGCGGTCGCCGGGGCGACCACCTCCCGGGTCGGCTCCTTCCTCTGGCAGGACCGCACCCTGACCCTCAACGAACAGACCACCAGCCGCGGCGACACCGCGTTGTTGCTTTGCGACGGGGCCGCCAATGTGACGCTTTCGGCCCCACTGGGCGGAGAGAACTTCCTGCTGCGCGTAGCCTCTCAGCCGGCAGGATACATCGTGCTCTGGCACAACTTCCACCAGGGCGTCTCGCGACTGGCCCTGTACGAGAGCCGCACCCAAGCCACCCGGGTCCTCGCCCCGACCGGCTTTCGCAGCTTCCCCCAGGTCGAGCCGCAGCTGGTGGACGGACTGCTAAGCGAGCTCTACTTCCTTGGCGAGCGGGAGCGCACGGTGGACCTCTTCCACCTGGCCTCCGACCGCCACACCCTGACCCGCCTGACCCGCTCTCCGCAAAGCGTGCGCGGCTTTTCGCTGAGCGCTGGCGACGAAGCGGTGACCCTGCGCTGCGCCACCCGCTCCGAAACCGCCGAGATCGAGTACCTCCCCTCCACCCGCCAGGTGGTGTCGAGCGAGCGGCGCTCTCGTCCTTTGGCTGTCACCCCCCTCCCGCCCCGGGCGGCCCCCCATCCCGCCTGGTATTACAACACCTTTCTGGGTTTTGGCGACAGCATCGTCTGGGGGCAGATCTCGGGGGTACCGGATCCCTACCACTGCTTCATGAACCAGATCAAACTCTCGCTTTCCCCAAGCTGGGGGGAGATGGAGCCGATCAACCTGGGGGCACCCGCCACCACCACCTACTGCGGGGTCTGGCGGATCACCCGCGGCGGCGAGTTGGAGGGGCTCCAGGCCAAGTACTTTCTCTTGATGTACGGCTTCAACGACACCCGCCGGTTCCCCTGGGACGGGATCGAGGAGTGGTTTCCCGAGCCAGAGCCCTGCCCCAGCGAGGAAAACCCAACCCCGGGCCCCACCCGCTTCTGCCTGGCCTACTCCAGGGAAAACATCGAGGTCATGGTCGATGTAGCCCAGGAACGCGGCATGGACGTGATCGCCTCCACCCTCACCCCGCGCAAAGACGAACCGTTCGTCTCGCTGGATTACTACTGGCAGAACCTGCATGACCTCAGCAACGCCATCCTGGAAGTGGCCGCCGACCGCGGAGCCGCAAGTGTCGACACCCTGTCGGCTTTCCTGAACCACAATCCGCCCGAGGGCTGGAAAGACTTGCTGGAAGAACCTGAAATCTTCGAAGAAGACGGAGAGATCGTCGAAGTCAAGGGCAACCACCCCAACGCCGCGGGCCACCGCCTCATCGCCGACCTGTTCGTGGCCGAACTGGGACGCATCCACGCGCCCGAGATCGCCATCACCGCTTCGCCCCAGGAGGCCTGGAACGGCGAAGAGGCCCAGTTTTCAGCCCAGACCACCGCCTACGAAGACACCGAGATCGTCCGCGTCGAATGGACCTTTTCCGGTGACAGCCGCGGCGAGACCGGGGCCACGGTGAGCCACCGCATGGTCGGCGCCAACCAGACGGTGACCGTCACCGCCACCGCCATCGACGGTAAGGGACGCCGCAGTTCCGCTTCGGTCGACCTGCTGGTGAAATCGCTGTATCCCGCGATCGCCCAGGCCAGAAAGATCCACGTCCGCACCGTGGTGTACGACCGCGACGCCTGGCGGGTGAGCTGGACCCCCGACCCGCGCAATGCCAGCGCCGGTTACAAGATCTCCGAATACTGGGTGTACCGCTCCGACGAATTGGGACAGTCCACCCGCATCGCCAAGATTGCCGCCACCGCCCCCGCCTGGCATATCGACATGGCCGCGCCATTCGATACCGCCCATCGCTACCAGGTCGTGTCGGTGGACAGCGCCGGCCACACCAGCCCTTTGCCCACGGTCCTATGACCCCCCCCGTAGCGCCCGCGCCGGCTCCGCTCATCCGCGACCCCGCCCTCGCTGCCGCGGGTCCCTACGACCTGGTCGTGGTCGGCGGCGGCATCTACGGCATCGCCACCGCCCTCGAAGCCGGACGCCGGGGGCTGAAGACCCTGGTGGTGGAGCGCGGCGACTTCGCCGGCGAAACCACCGCCAACCACCTGCGCACCCTGCACGGGGGCCTGCGCTACCTGCAGTCGCTCGATTTGCCCAGGTTCCACGAGTCGGTAAGCGAACGGCGCTGGTTTGCCCAGCACTTCCCCGACCTGGTCGAGCCCCTCCCCTGCCTGATGCCACTGTACGGTAACGGCATCAAGCGCCGCGAAGTATTCCTGTTCGGGTTGCTGCTCAACGACTTGCTGTCTGCGGGGCGAAACGTCGGGGTGGT
The DNA here is from genome assembly GCA_964614865.1 of uncultured Clostridia bacterium. Taxonomy (GTDB): domain Bacteria; phylum Acidobacteriota; class Aminicenantia; order UBA2199; family UBA2199; genus CAZTNO01. The sequence continues at coordinate 4,043 of CAZTNO010000156.1, read as the reverse complement.
GGCGGAAATGCACCTGCCCACCGGGAGAATCGTCTCCACGCCCGAGGCCAGGCGGATCTTTCCTGCCGTCGACGGCAGGGGGCTCAAGGGGGCCGCCCGCTGGTTCGACGTGGCCATGCCCGAACCGCAACGCCTGGTGATGGCCCTGATGCACGCCGCAACCGGGCTCGGCGCGACCTTTCTCAACTACGTCGAGGCGGTCCACCTGCACACGGTAGGCCAGCGGGTTTCGGGCATCGGCGCCCTTGATCGCGAGAGCGGTAGGGAACTCGAGTTTTCGGCGCCCCGGGTGCTCATCGCCGCCGGCCCCCATACCCGTTCGCTGGCCGCCCGCTGGCATCAGGATCGCCCCGAGCTGTTCCGCCGTGGCCTTCTCCTCTGGAACGTCCTCTTCCATCGCCCCGCCCTCTCGAACCATGCCCTGGCCCTGACTCCGGACCGCGGGCGCGGCCACACCTATTTTTTGCACACCTGGAAGGGGCGACTCCTGGTCGGCACCGGCGAAGCCCTGATGGCCGAGGGGGACCTCTCCACCACGGTTCCGCCACAGCGCCTGCTGGAAATGATCGCCGACCTGAACCGGGCCGTCCCCGGCCTGGAGCTGGCCCCAGGCGAGATCGAACGGGTCTACTCGGGCCAGTTGCCAGCTACTGCCGGCGGCAAGCTGAGCAACCGCCCGGTGATCGTCGACCACGGCGCCGTCGGGGGTCCCAAAGGGCTCTGGAGCCTCACCGGGGTGAAGTTCACCACCGCCCGCCGCGTGGCCGACGGGCTGCTCTCCCGCCTCGACCCGCGGGCCCCCGTCCCCCCCCATCGGCGGCTCCACCAACCAGCCGGGCCGGTATTTGCTTACGACTGGCTGCCCCAGGCTGGCGACACCCGCTGGCTCGATCCGTTAGCCCAGGTGGTCTCCGGCGAAGCGGTGGTCCACCTCGACGACCTGGTGATGCGTCGCACCTCATTGGCCGATCATCCGGAGCGCATCGCCGCGTTGCTACCGAAGCTCCGCCCCCTCTTCCCGGGTTGGGACGAGCCCCGTTGGCTGGCGGAATGCCGGCGGGTGAGCGACCTCCTCCCCTCCACTCCGGCCTGACCGTCGATGCCCCTTCCCGTCGGCCACGCCGTTGCCGGGTTGATCGCCGCCCGGCTGGTTTCCGCCCGCTGGCGCTGGAAAACCGCCCTTGGCGCGATCGTCATCGCCAACCTGGCCGATCTGGACTTCCTGCCCGGCTTCCTGCTGGGGCAACCCAACCGCTTCCACCACGGCCCGAGCCACACCTTGATGGCGGCCCTCCTGCTGTGGGTGTTGTTCCGCCTGGCAGGGCCCCTGCGCCGCACCTTCCCCCTGCCGCCGGGAGTTGTCTTCTGGACCTACGGGAGTCACCTGGCCCTCGACTGGATCACCGTCGATTTGCGCCCCCCTTTCGGCATGCAGCTCTTCTGGCCGTTTTCCAACGAGTGGTATCTGTCCGCCCACCCCCTGTTCCTGAACATCGAGCGGGCGAGCGACTCGGCCCGTTTCTTCCCCAGCCTGTTCAACGTCCACAACCTTGCGGCAGCGGGGTTGGAACTCTTGTGGGTCGGGGCGATCCTGCTGGGAGTGGTGGGCGTCCAGGCCTGGATCGGTCGCCAATCGGTTATCCGGGGGTGACTTTCTCCTTGGGAGACGCAGGCCGCCGGCTTCTAACGGCGCAGGAAGACCACCGTGCCGGGGTTGCCGCCAAACACCGCCAGCGGCGGGACCCGGCCCGACACCACGGTTCCGGCAGTGATGATGGCCCCTTCGCCGATGATCGCCCCGTCGAGGATGCGGGCCCCGGTGCCGAGCCATACCCCGTTGCCGATGCGCACCCCTTTCGAGGTCGACCCCTGCTCACGGATCGGGATGTCGATGCGGCTGAAACGGTAGCTGTTGGAGATGATCGAAACGTGGGGGCTGATCAGACAGTCGTCGCCGATCTCCACCCCCTGTTCACCGGCAGACACGAAGCAGCCGGTCCCGATGAAGGTGTTCTTGCCGATCCGCAAGGGGCCGTCGCTGGCCTTGATCTTGGTGAACGAGCCGATTTCGGAGCCGCGGCCGATACTCAGGTGGGAGTTGAACTCGACCTCGGCCCGGGGACTGATCCGGCACCCCGAAGTGAGCAGGTGGTAGATCGAAAGAACCGAGCGAGGCAGTAAAAAACGCCGGATCAGGCGGGCGATGTTCATGGCACCCGGAGGGCGATGACCCCGGTGATGGAGGCCAGGTCGGTCATGCGCTGGATCTCGTTCCAGCCGAACTTCAGTGCGAATTCTTTTTCCAGCGCCGAGATGATGCGCAGGTTGGCAAACGAATCCCAGTTGTCGGCCCGGGCGGGGCCGAAATCTTGATCGATCTGCCCGGGATCGATCTCGAGCACGCTGGCCAGGACGGCACGGACACGGTCGGTGATGGCTGCGGATTCCATGGGATTCACCTTACCACAGCGCGGGCGACGGCATCAAGAGGCGGAACGGGGCTTACGCAGGCGCAGTCCCAACTGCCTGGAGAAGAAGCGCACCGTACCGTCGCGGCCACCCAGGTCGACCAGGGGGCCGCTCCCCACCAGCAAGGCTTTCAGGGAATGGAGAGGGCGCTGGCGGTCGAAATCGCCGGCCAGCAGGGAGGCAAAGGCCCCGGCCCGCCGTTCCTCGCCAGGGAGGGGCAGGGGGTCGGAACCGCGCAGGACACCCTGGCCGGAACGGGATTGCTGGCGAAATGCGGCGGGAGCAGGCCACCACCGGGGGCGGGCGGGATTATCGGCCAGGAAGAGGGTGGTCTGGGCAGCAGCGTAGGCGACTTCGGCCACCAACCGGCCGCGCCCGCCCAACCACTTGCCGGCCCCCCAAGGCAGGATGGCGAGTTCGCCCGCATCGGTCAGCTCGCTTACCACCTGGCGCAAGGGCAGGCCATCGGGAATCGAGCGCAGCGGCCCCGCCGTCAGCACTTCGAGACGCTCGACGGTCACGATCTGGCGCCCGGCAACGACAAACAGGTCGGTCTGGCCATCGAGGTTCAAAACCAAAGACCAGGGCTCCCCGGTGGCCCTGAAGCGGCGCCCGCCCGCAGCGGCCTCGCCTTGACTCTGCCAGCGCTCGAAATAGTCAGATCCAGCGGATTCGGTCAACACGATCAGCCGTTCGACCGGCCCGGCGGCACCGGGGTAGACCCGGTGGACCCCGGCGGCGAGGTTACCTCCCAGGGAATCCCAGAACACCCCCTCGTCGTAGCCGGGGTGGAAATGCACGTGGAAGTCGACTGCCAGTCGCACGAAGGCCATCTCACCCTCCCCCGGCAAAGAACCGGCGGTGCCACAGGGCCAGATTCACCAGGCTCCACAGCAGGTGGTCGTGGTTGCGCCTTCCTGCCTTGTGTTCGCCGATCAGTCGCTCGATTACCGCCGCGTCGAACCGCTCGCGCAGGAAAGGAGAGCCGAGCAGCACCCCCTCGGTGTAGGAGAAGAGGTCGCCGCGCAGCCAGTGCTTGATCGGAAAACTGAAGCCGTGTTTGGGCCGGCGGGCGATCCCCGGCGGCAACAGGTCTTCCATCGCCCGCTTGAGGATGGCCTTGGTGGTCCAACCCTCGAGTTTGAGGCGGGAAGGGATTCTTGCCGCAAATTCCACCAGCTGGGGGTCGATCAGCGGGGCGCGAATCTCGAGGGCGCTGGCCATACTCATCTTGTCGACCTTCATCAGCGGGTTCTCGGGCATCATGAAGCGCAGTTCGCTGAGGATCTCGCGCTCCAGCGGATCCCGTAGCCCGCTACCGGCAATGGATCGATCGGCCCAGGCCAGGGTGGACGCCAGCACCTCCGCGCCGGGGCGGCCGCGGAACAACTCCCCCGCGGTCTCCTCGGTCAGGAAGTACTGCCAGCGCATGTGACCGCCGGCGGGCAGGGCCGAACCCTGGAAGAAGCGGCGCAGACTGTTGAGGGCCCCCTTCTTCTGCGGACGGTCGGGCAACCGTTTGGCCAATTCCCCGGCAGCCCGCCGCAGCGGCCGCGGCACCCGGCCTAGATAGC
>CAZTNO010000155.1:0-7109 GCA_964614865.1 uncultured Clostridia bacterium | reverse complement strand
AAGGAGTGCGAATGACCGAGCTGGACGGGTTCCAGTTGCACGGGTTTTTCAGTTCGGGAGCCCGGCGCCTTGGAAAGGTGCGGGCCCGTATCGACGCCATCAACATGTTCCCGGTGCCCGATGGCGACACCGGCTCCAACATGGCGGCCACCCTGACCCAGGCCATGGAGGCGGCCATTCCGGTGGATTCCGCCTCTGAAACGCTGGCCGCCATCGCCGACGCGGCCATAGAAAGCGCCCGCGGCAATTCGGGGGTCATCCTGGCCCAGTTCCTGTCGGGCCTCAGTGAAACCGTGCTCGGCCACCGTTTGAACCCAAACGAGTTCGCCAACGCGGTGACCAACGCCCACGAGCGCGCCAAAAGCGCCGTATCGGTGCCCCGCGACGGCAGTATCCTCTCCCTGATCGGCGGCTGGGCCGAATCGCTTTCCAGCCGCGCCCGCAACCTCCACCGCTTTGACGAACTCATCCACCAGTCCACCCCCGATTTGGAGCGTTCGCTGGAGCTTACCCGAAACGTTTTGCCGGAGAACAAGGCAGCCGGCGTTGTCGACGCGGGCGCCGCCGGTTTTGTGGAGATGGTCCACGGTGCCGGCGAGTACCTTCGCCAGCTGGCCGCCGGGATTGGCCACGGGTGGGGCGGCGAATCCGAAAGGACCGGTCGCGAAACCGTGTACGAGCCGGTATTGTCCCACGAAAACACCACGGGCGACAGCGCCAGCGAGCCAACGTACCGCTACTGCACCGAAGCCGTCCTCGCCGCTCCCGCCCTGGACGAAGGGGCCCTGAGAGCCCGATTGACCCCCTTGGGCGACAGCCTGATCGTGGCCTGCGGTTCGCGTCGCGCCCGCATCCACCAACACACCGACGACCCCGCCCGATTCGTCGCCGTGCTGGAAGCGTTCGGTCAGGTCAGCGGACACAAAACCGACGACATGCGCGCCCAGTACCGCGACGCACACACCCCCCACGCAGCCACGGTCATCGTCACCGATTCATGCTGCGATTTGCCCGACCCCCTCATGACCGAGCTGGGCGTGCGCATGGTGCCCCTCCTGCTGAACGCGGGGGGGAGCGAGTATCTGGACAAGCTCACCCTCACCCAGGAACGCTTCTGGTCGCTGTCGGAAAAACGCGGTGCTTTTCCGCGGACCTCCCAACCTTCGACGTCCTCGTTTACTCGCCTGTACGACAGTCTGGCCCCCCACTACGACACCATCTTGTCGATTCACCTGGCGGCGGCCCTGTCGGGCACCTGCCAGACGGCGATGAGGGCTGCTCGCGAATCGGGAAACTCCAAGGTGCGAGTGGTGGATTCGCGCCACCTGTCGGTGTCGCTCGGCCTGATCGTGTACCGCGCCGCCCGGGCCCTACAGAACGGGATGAGCGCCGCCGGCGTTTTGGCGGCCCTTCCGGAATGGGCACGCAAAACCAGGCACTTCGTGTCGGTGACCCACTTGCGCTACATGGTCCGGGGCGGCCGCGTCAGCCCGCTCAAGGGGCTTGCAGCCAAACTGCTCAACCTCAAGCCCATCGTGTCGGTAGACGAAGAGGGCAAGTCGGTACTGTACGGGAAAACGTTTTCCGAGCGGGCCAACCTTGGCAAAATCCGGGACATGGCCATGGAAGCGCACCGCAAGGAGCCGGTGATCCTGTACGCCATCGGCCACGCCCGCGCCTCCGAAAAGGCCCACCGCCTGGCCGCCGACATGGAACAGCGGGTCGGATTCCCCCCCCTGTACATCACCCCCATTTCGCCGGTGGTGGCCCTCAACTCGGGGCCGGGGGCGGTGTCGCTCATCATCATGTCGTGACGCATTTTTGCGAGGGGGGCCCCCTCCTGCCATTTCTCACCCCCTCCGACCCAAAAACCGTTCTTTTCTTTGGTTAGCGGCGGAGCTGCGGCGGCAGGGGGATAAACAGCGAGGTGGCTTTTTTATAGGACTCATACTCCGGCTGACCGCCGTATTTTTTATCGGCGGCTTTTTCCAGGGGCGGAAGCCCGCTTACGAACAACAGCAGCAGGGTGATGAAGAGCGGCCCCAGCACGCCCACCCACACCAGGTTGCCCAAAGCCGGCACCGTCATGGTGAAGATGCCCCACCACAGCAGGCTTTCGCCGAAGTAATTCGGATGTCGCGACCAAGACCAAAGCCCGGTGCGGACAAATCCCTTGCGGCCCGATTTCTTGAACGCCGATTTCTGCCAGTCGGCGACAACCTCCAATGAAAAACCGAGCAGCCACAGCAGGACTCCGGCGAACAGGAATACGTCGATCGGGCGCCGGGGAGATGACGCACCCAGCGACAACGTGACCGGGAGCATGATGACCAGGACGGTCAGGGCCTGCAAAATCCAGAATCGCAGGAACCTTGCCGGCCTGTCGCGCATGCCGTCAAAGCGATGATCGACCTTGATGCGGCGAATGCGGGTGAAGAGGTAGCCGCCGAGGCGCGCCGCCCACACGATCACCAGCAAGCAGGGCAACACAGCCGCCGTGCCCGGAACGGTATTCCCCAAGGCCAGCATGATTGCCACCGCAGCAAACGAGAGGCTGTACGACAGATCGGTCACCACATCGGTCTTTTTCCAGGCGGCAAACCCGAAAAAAAGCCCGTTGATCGCCACCGAAACGATTGCGCTGAGCAGAAGTGGATGCATCTCGTCCCCTCCTCTTCGTTTTTTAATTGGCGGGCTTCTGACCGGATCTCGTCAGGGGGGAGGCAGAAAATGGAGAGAACCTCAGAAAGGGTTCAATCCTCCATGATGTGCTTTTCCTTCTCGCGCTCGAGCCGCTCGATCGCCTCGTTCTCTTCATCGACGATCTTTTGCAGATCGTCGTAGAAACGCTTCTCTTCGTCTTCGGCGATCTCTTTGCCGTCCTTCATCTGCTTGACGGTGGCGCGGTAATCGCGGCGGATGGTGCGCATGGCGGTGCGCCGTGCCTCGGTGTAGCGTTTGAGGGACTTGACGATTTCGAGGCGGCGCTGCTGGTCGAGGGGGGGGGACGGGGAGCTTGATCACGCGACCGTCAGAGACCGGGTTGATGCCGATGTTGGAATTGCGGATGGCCCGGTCGATGTCACCCAGGATCTTGTTGTCCCAAGGTTGGACGATGATCAGGTTGGCTTCGGGGACGCCCAGGGTGGCGAGCTGCTTGATCGGGGTGCGGACCCCGTAGTAGTCGATCGAAATCCCGTCGAGGATGGAGACCGAGGCCCGGCCGGTGCGGAATTTGGACACTTCGCGCTTGTAGTCTTCCTCGATCTTCTTGAAATCGGATCGGGCTTCTTCGAGCAGCTCTTTCAACATCCTAGACTCCTTGAGGCGTGACCAGGGTGCCGATGTCGTTGGTCAGGATGGCCTTCATCAGGTTCCCGCGGCGGGTGAAATCGAATATCTTGATGGGCAGCCGGTTGTCTTTGCACAGGGCGATGGCCGTGCTGTCCATCACCTGTAGCTCTTTTTGCAGGATCTCGGTGTAGGTGATGGTATCGAACTTGACAGCGTCCTTGAACTTCACCGGATCGCGGGAGAAGATGCCGTCGACCTTGGTGGCCTTGAGCAGGATATCGGCCTTGATCTCGATGGCGCGCAATGCCGCCGCGGTATCGGTGGTGAAAAAAGGATTGCCGGTGCCGGCAGCGAAGATAATCACCCGACCCTTTTCGAGATGACGGACGGCCCGGCGGCGGATGAACGGCTCGCCGATCTCTTTGATGTAGAGAGCCGAAATCAACCGGGTGTTGACCCCCTGTTTTTCCAGGGCGTCCTGCAAGGCAACCCCGTTGATCATGGTGGCCAGCATCCCCATGTAATCGGCCGAAGCGCGGTCGATTTTGAGCTCGCCGGCACGGACGCCGCGAAAGAAATTCCCGCCGCCGGTGACCAGAGCGATCTCGACACCCAACTCGTGGATTTCGCGAATCTCGGCCACCATGGCCGAAATGACCTGGGGATCAATGCCCCCGCCCGAATCTCCGCCCTGCAAGGCCTCGCCGCTGAGCTTCAGCAGCACCCGGCGGTATTTCGGGCCTTCGCCATCCATGGCTTACTGCTCGTCGCCGAGCTGGAAGCGGACAAACCGCTTGACCTGGATGTTCTCTCCTGTCTTGTGGATCTTTTCGGCGATCAGTTTCTCGATGGTCAACTTGTCGTCTTTGAAAAAGGTCTGGTTCATCAGGCAGGCCTCGGCATAAAACTTGCTGAGCTTGCCCTCGACGATCTTCTCGACGATATTTGCCGGCTTGCCGCTTTCCTTCATCTGTTCGCGGTAGATTTCCCGCTCTTTTTCCAGAACCTCGGCAGGGACGTCCTTTTCGGAGACGAAACGGGGGTTCATGGCGGTGACCTGCAGCGCGAGATCCTTCACCAATTGGTTGAAGTCATCGGTGCGGGCCACGAAGTCGGTTTCGCAGCGGACTTCGATCAGCACGCCGACACGGAGGTTGGTGTGCACGTAAGAGCCGATGATGCCCTGGTTGGCGACCCGGTCCATCTTGGCTTTGGCTTTCTCGAATCCTTTCTTGCGCAGCAGATCGACGGCTTGCTCATAGTCGTTGCCGGCCTCTTCGAGCGCCTTGCGGCATTCGAGGATGCCGATCCCGGTCTGCTCGCGCAGTTTTTTGACCAGTTCCATATCCAATGCCATCTCTAATTCTCCTTTTCCAGGGCAACGGGCTCGGGCAACTCACCGATCGGCGCTTCGCCCGCAGGGGCCTGGATGGCCTGGGCGTTCACCGACTGGGCCAACCTGCGATCGGCGCCCTCGCGGACCGCTTCTCCGAACTTGGAGATGAAGAGGCGGATCGAACGGATCGCATCGTCGTTGCCGGGCACGGGGAAATTCACCTCTTCGGGATTGGCGTTGGTATCGACCACGGCCACGATGGGCACGCCGATCTTGCGGGCTTCCTCGATGGCGATGTTCTCGAAGGTGGAATCGATGACGATGATCACCTTGGGGAGCGACTTCATGTTGCGGATGCCCCAAAGGTTCTTGTACAGTTTCTTGTAGACTTTTTCCAGCCGGGACTGTTCTTTCTTGCTCTTGACTTCCCATCTGCCATCGCGTTTCATCTCGTCGAGTTCGAGCAGTTTCTCGGTGCTCTTCTTGATCATGCCGAAGTTGGTCAGCAAGCCACCCAGCCAGCGCTTGTTGACGTAGTGCATGGAGGTATCTTCGGCGATCTCGCGAATGATCGCCTGGGCCTGCTTCTTGGTGCCGACGATCAGCGCCTCGCCGCCATCGGCGACGGTGTCGGTGATAAAGGAGAGGGCCTCCTTGAAGAGCTCGATCGACGTCTGCAGATCGATGATGTAGATTCCGTTTTTCTTGCCGAAGATGAAGGGCTTCATCTTCGGGTTCCAGCGGCGGACCTGGTGTCCGAAGTGAACGCCCGCCTCCAGCATTTCCCGCATACTGACTTGAACCATGTTCGCTTCCCCTTAACGCTTGTGGTACTGAGGCGCCTTGCGGGCCTTGAGCAGACCGTACTTGCGACGTTCCTTCTCGCGTGAATCGCGGGTCAGAAGCCCGGCTTTCCGCAGGGATTGCTTCAGCTCGATGTTGTATTGCAACAACGCCCGAGCCATACCCATGCGAATGGCCTCGGTCTGAGCCGAGACCCCGCCGCCCTGGACCGAGATCAGCATGTCGAAATTCCCGACCGTGCTGGTGGTGGCCAGAGGCTTGTGGATGGCGAGTTTGTGGATCTTCAGGGGGAAATAGTCGTCGAACACGCGGTTGCGGTTGTTGACGATCAGTTCTACCTGACCATTGCCGGGGCGCAGAAACACCCGGGCGATGCTGGTTTTTCTTCTACCGGTTCCGTAGTACTGAACGATGCTCAAGCTGGTCCTCCTTTAGACCTTTAGGACTTCGGGCTTCTGTGCGGTATGGCAATGGGCTTCGCCAGGAAACACCCGCAGCTTGGTGAGAAGCTTTCGTCCGAGTCGGTTCTTGGGTAACATCCCCTTCACGGCGCTCATCACGATCCGTTCGGGATGCTGTTCCTTCATCCGGTTGTACTGGATCCCGCGGATCCCGCCCATGTACCCCGAATGACGGTAATACACCTTCTGCTCTTCTTTCTGCCCGGTCAATCTGATCTTGCGGGCATTGATGACGATGACGAAATCGCCCCCGTCAAAAAACGGGGTGTAGTGCGCGTGGTCTTTGCCACGCAGGACATCACTGAGCCGGGTGGCCAGACGGCCCAAAACCGCATCACTGGCATCGACGATCCACCACTTGCGTTGCAGCGAATCGACTTTCGGCACGTGCGTCACGTTGTTTCGGTTGAGTTTCATTTGATAACCTCGACAAAAAGTGAGAGGTCGAACTTTACCCCAATTCGGCGACCATGTCAAGGCCTTTTTGCCGGGGATTTTCCCGGATAACCGCAGACCCCGCGCCTCCCGACCCCGCGCACCGGGGCAGGCTTGATTTCGATGACAAAATTTGCTATTATTGGAGACATGAGATTGAACAAGCAGCAGATCGAGCACCTCGCCTTCCAGATCGTCCGCGGTCTGGTCAAGGAAGAGATGGTGACCACCGATAATCGCGAAAGGTTCATCACCGAAGTCCAGAACGTCATCACCCACGAATTGGAGCGGGAGGATCTGCTCGACGAAAAGGTCAAGGAGATTCTCAAGGGCAAGCTCAACGAGATCCGCAACGCCAACATCGACTACTACGAGATGTTCAAGATGGTCAAGTCCAAACTCGCCGAACAGGATAACATCGTCCTATGAACCTGAAGCTGTCGAAGAACAAGGTCAACTACCTCACCAAGTTGATCGTGCAGACCATCGAGAACCACGACGAGCTCGACTACCTGGTCGATTTGGGCGAAATCCGCATGAAGGTCTACCACCTGATCACCCAGGAACTCGAATTGTTCGCCGAAATCGAGGAAACGGCCCGCGAAAAACTCGCCACCCAAAAGAAGAGCGTCCCCGAAAACTCCCGCGAGTGGGAGATCCTGTTCCGCAAGTACAGCAACGACGAACTCAACAAACTCGCCCGCATCTGGGATTGACCAAGCCCCCGTTTTCCGTTCCCCCGGCCATCGATCTGGGTCGCGGGATGCGGCTTGGCGTCG
>CAZTNO010000154.1:0-7124 GCA_964614865.1 uncultured Clostridia bacterium | reverse complement strand
CAGCCGAACGTCCATTCGGGCCCGCTCCGTCAAGACCACCAGCGCCGGGAGATCTCCTCCACCACCGCCTGGGCCGTTTCGTCTACCGAGAGATTGTTCCAGACTTCCCAGAAGGGGGCGCCAGAGGCGGTGAGCTCCTCGACATAGAGGGTCTCGAACTGGGCCAGCTCGCCCTCGTCCAGCGAGAGCGGGCCCGCCCCCCGCCAGCGGTCGGGCAACTTGCGCAAGTCGGTCCGAACGTGGATCAACAGGTCGTAGGAGCGGATCCAGAAGCGGAACAGACACTCCATCACCCGGTCCCGTTCTCCCCGCCGCTCGTCGTCCCGGGTGTCGTCGAGGTGGTCGAGGCGGATCTTCTTCCAGTACACCCACTGGTCGATCACCGAACGATCGCACAAGACCACTTCGGGTTGCGGCTCGGCCACCAGGTTTTCGCTGTTGATCTGGCTGGTCATGAAGTAGAACTGGCCGGCGAACCGCCCCTTCTGCTCGAGATCGAACGGGCTCTGCATGCCGACATCTTCGACCACGGCGACCCGGTGGCGCAAACCGAGGATCTTGCGCACCTCGGCAATCAGAGCGGTCTTGCCCCCCGCGGGGATGCCGCAAAAAGCGATCTTCCTCATACTTTGCATTTTACCCGCCCGGGCCGGGCCTGTCAATTTACACCGTTGCCCGATTCTGATAAGATGAGGCCAATGAAGGACGCGGAAAAGAGAGCACTGATCGACCGGATCCTGAAAACCGGAGGGGATGCCAAGGGGTCCAGGGTGGCCACCTCGGTATTCATCAACCACGCCACCGCCGAGGACGCCACCTTTTTCCTGCAGTACCTGGACAGCAACGACCCCCTGCAGCGCCGGGCGGCCCGGCAGATCGTCGGCGCCTTCGGCCTCTCCGAAGCCATTCCCGTGCTGCAAAAAGAGCTGGCCGGTGCCATCGGCACCCTCACCTTCCTGCCCGAGGCCGAGTTTCGTGAGGTCCAGTTCTACCCCAACCTGATCGAAATCTTCGAATCGCTGTTCGCCATCGTGCGCACCCGTGGCGAAAAGGACACCGAGTTGCTGGCCCTGGCGGAAGGGGTGTTTCCCAAAACCACCAACGAGGATTTGCGCTTCACCCTGCTCAAGCTGATCGCCTTTCTCGGCGACCGGTTCGCCTCCCTGTTCGCCCTCTATCCCACCCTGTCGGAAAAAGAGAAGCGCGCCCTCTATTACGTCTACTCGCGGGTGGACGATCCGGGGCGCCTCGCCCTCTTCCAGGCCGGCCTGACCGACGAAAAGAACTTCGACTTCGTGGTCGCGAACATGCTCCGCTTTCCCGGCGGAGCGCACCTGTTGTTGACCTCCCTGCCCTCGTTGTCCGATTCCGGCCAGCAGGTGGTGCTCGGCAAGATGCTGGAACAGCCGGTCGAAGCGATGGAAGAGGCGCTCATCGACCTGATCCAGGTCGGGGGGCACAAGTACACCCTCGACCTGGCCACCGAAGTGCTCAAGAAGAGCACGTTGGACCGTTTTCCCCTCGACCGCTTCCGCACGTTCCTGAACGAGGGGGTTTCCGCCGACCTGGTCCGCTGCGCCATGGACATCGTGGAACACTTCGACCGCCCCGGCACCCCCGCCGCGTTGATCGAGGCCTTCTCCCGGCAAACCCACCTGCGCAACCGCACCCTGATCTGCGAGCGGTTGCTGCGACTTATCCGGGGCGAGCGACTGCTGGCCGAAACGATGTCGGCCCCGCTACTGGGGGCCTTGCTGCCGGTGTTCGACCAGGTGGCCGGCGAGTACGAAGAGTACCTGATTTCGGTGTGCCGGGTTTTGTCCGCCCTGGTCTATCCCAACTCCAACACCCTGAAAGCCACCCGCAAGCGGGTGCACGATTTCTTCAAGCAACACGAGGCCAGCCTCTCCCCGGTGATGAAGAACAACCTGGGAGAATTGAACGGTCGCCTCCACGCCATGCTCGCCCACCTCGAGGAATCGGAGGCCCAGATCCAGAAGATCCTGGTTTTGCTGGAGGTGGAGGCTTCCCGCATCGACGCCGAGCGGGTGCAAAAGCTGCGCGAGCAACTCCACGAGTTGCCGGTGATCGATGCCGAATCGGCGGAAAAGTTGCGCCGCTTTTTCTTCGACTTGCACCGCTCTGCTGGAGACGACTGGAAAAAGCGCAGCGCCGCCTTGGCCCTGCTGGGCGATCACGGCCATCCCGCGGACTTGCCGGCCATTCGCGAGATCGCGGTCGGCGAAGCCAGCCTGGGGGCCCGCACTGCCGCTGCCGGGGCGATCGCCGCCATCTCGGCCCGCTTTTCCCTCCCCCCGGCCCGCATTCTGATCCTGGAAGCGCTCCCCTATATCCAGAAGTTGCTCGCCGATTTTTTCACCGCCCGCCAGTTCGACGTGCGCCTGGCCCGAACGGTGGAGGAAGCGGAGCTGGGCAGCGCCGAATCCTGCACATTGGTCTTCATTTCCGAGACCCACTGGACCGAGTGGGGGCGGGCCCGTTGGCTCGAATACCACCACGCACATCGCGCCACCCGCCTGATCCGCCTGGTGCCCCAGTCGCTCGAGGGCGACGAGGCCCCCGATTCGCCGATCCAGATCCTGAAAAAACCCTTCAAACCGGAAGACCTGGAAAGATTTCTGAAAACATGACCAACGCCACCATCGCCGAGACCCTCGACAAGATCGCGTTTTTTCTGGAGTTGAAAGGGGAGCCCCCGACCAAGATCCGGGCCTACCGCTCGGCGGCGCGCTGCATCGGCGAAACCGAGCATTCGCTGGAAGACCTGCTGGTTGCCGGGGGAGACCTCCCCCAGATCTGCGGGATCGGCCCGGTGATCGCCCGCAAGGTCGAGGACCTGATCATACTGGGCCGCATCTCCACGCTGGACCGGCTCACCGGCGAGTTTCCCGAATCGCTCTACGATCTCAACCAGATCCGCGGCATCGGCCCCAAAACGATCCTCCACCTGTTCCAACGGCACGGCATCTGCTCGCTGGCCCAACTTCGCAAGGCGATGACCTCGCAGGAAAAACTCGACCTCTCTTCCTCGATCCGCGGCAAGATCAACGCCCACTTTCGCAGCTGAGCCGGCAGCTCTCACTTAAGAATTTTTTGAAATGCGGATTCAGGATTCAGCAGAAAGTGCTCCAGTTCAATTTTTTTACATGGCCCTTCACCGGGATGAATGGAAGCTCCGGGAGCGATCAACACTTGTTGCGCTTGAGGGAAGCGTTTGACGAACCCCCGCAATCCCTCCGGAAACTTCCCGGGTGCTCCCGATTTCACTTCAATCGCCACCAAGTGATTGCCCCAGATCGCCACGTAATCGACTTCCTCGTTGCGGTCACGCCAATAGTATAAACGGCCTCCCCTCTCCGCTAGCCAGTTGGCGAGCATTGCCCCGACGGCATTTTCGGTGACCCGTCCCCAGAAAGTCCGGTCCTTGACTGCCTCTGGAAAGTCCACCCCCTGGACCACCGAGATCAGCGCGTTGTCCAAAACCACGATTTTGGGAATGGAGCCCCGCTGTCGTATCCGGTTGCCGCTGAAGCGCTCCAAAGAAACGAACAGGAAGGCATCTGTCAACAATCGGATATACGAGGCGATCGTGGTGGTATTGCCGGCATCTTGCAACTGCCCCGTCATTTTTTGATAGCTCATGATCTCGGCCGGATGAGCAAGGCAGAGAGTGAATACCTGGCGCAATAAAGCCGGTTTGGAAACCGGAGACATCAACAGTACATCTTTTCCCAGAACCGTTTCGATCAACGAATCACGTACGTATCTGGCCCAGCGCAACGCATCACCGCGCAAGGGGAGGGCTCCGGGATAGCCTCCGAAGTATAGGTACTCGGGGAGAGATAGCCCGAAATACTCCCTGCATTCGGCAAATGACCAGTGGGGATGCCGATGAAGCTCGAACCGTCCAGCCAAACTCTCGTTCAGACCTTTCTGCATCAGCAGCGAGGATGACCCCAGCACCACGACCCGGATGTGCCGCCCGGCGATTCGATCTTCATCGGCCATTTTTTTCACCGCTTCGCTCCAGCGGGGAATTTTTTGCACTTCATCCAGGATCAGGAGGGGTTCGGTTTTGTTTTTTTTGCGAGCGGCCCGACACTCATTCCATCGGGCCACCAGCCAATCGGCACTTGGAGCACTGGTCAGATCGGCGCTGTGATAGAAGGCCAAACCACGCCATCGCTCCTTCACTTGTAACGCCAGGGTTGTCTTGCCCACCTGTCGGGGACCCACCACCGCCTGAATGAGATTCGGTTGTCCGCGGAGTCCCGTTTGTAACGCATCAAACAGTTTCATTCGAATGTAGTCAGCCATGAAACCTTGTATAACATGGCTTTGCAAGCAATTCAACAAATTACTCAATCTATTGAGTTTTTTGTTAAACCCATCAAGAATGGCTTCCCCTCTGGCGAAAGGAGTGAAAATCCCTTCACGGAGGCTGATTTTCGCCATGCCGGCCAGGTCGCTGGGCCATCCCCCGGACCATCCGGAGGATGATGAGGTGGGAATGGGCAGTAGGTGAGCTTGGCGAAGTGCGGTATAATCCCCGCCGATGAAATAGAGGCGGTTGAGCTCATGAATTCAGCAGATTTTTTTAGCACGCCAAAACGGATGGCGCCGATCTGCCACTGCCGCCTGCGGGTCCAATCGTGAAGGTCCTCCTGGCTTCGCAATCGCCGCGGCGACTGGAATTGCTGCGCCAGATCGGCATCGAACCGCAGGTCGAGGTGCCCGACACCGACGAGACCCGGCGGGAAGGCGAAGAGATCGACGAATTCTTGCGCCGCGTCTCGATCTCCAAGATTCTGGCGGTCTACGAAAAGAAACACTACCAGACCCTGCTGGTGGGCGCCGACACGGTGGTGATCGTGGGCGGCGAGATGATCGGCAAGCCCCGCGACCGTGCCGATGCCGCGGCCATGCTGGGCCAGTTGTCGGGGCGGCAGCACGAGGTATGGACCGGGGTGGCACTGATGTACAAAGGCGAAACCCGCTTCGAGACCGCAGTCACCCGGGTCTTCTTCAAAACCCTCCAGGACGGGGAGATCGAGCACTACCTGGACTGCGCGGACTACCTCGACAAGGCCGGCGCCTACGCCATCCAGGGGCGGGCGGCGCTGTTCGTGGAACGCATCGAAGGGTGTTTCTTCAACGTCATGGGCTTCCCGATCAACCTGTTCTACCGCATGGCCGGCGACTTCGGCATCGACCTCACCGCTGCAGAGTAACGTAGGGCGCAAAAAAAAAGCTAGCGTGCGATCTCACAACTCAATTCAACTCTAGCGGGACCAGGTTTTCCAACTCCCTAGCTGAGATCTGGGTGTTGCCTGTAATCAAACGTGCGGCCTCCAAGGCTTGCTGAGAGCGAAGAGCCTTCGCTACCAGATCCAAGGAAACAGCTGAAGTATATCGCATCGATCCAAATAAGTTCTCAATTTTCTTGGTCGGAAAAACAACGTTGATGTGGTTTTCGGCAAAGAAACTCATTCCATCGGGAACTAATGCGGCTCGCAATACTGCCTTTGAGGAAGCGCCAGTGATGCGGTTGACGACGATAGCCGGGCCTCTGTCCGGATCCTGAGCCGCAATGTACTGCGGCCGCTTTGGATGATCCTCAATCAATCGTATCCCGTCGGGCCCGATATTGTGGGCCCATAGAAGGATTTCCCCCTCGTCTTTCGCACGCCGCAATCGGGCACGGTTCTGGTTCCAGACGATGCGCCCAGTGCGCACCGAAAACCCGAGTTCAGCCAAGGTTTTCCGGTTGGCAAAAAGTTCCTGGAGCTTCTCAGGATCTGGAGAGAAGACTAGATGACCTTTTCGGCGAAACACCTTATTTTCACTTGTTTTTCCTTTTTGCAAGACCAACAGCATCACCGTCTGCTGCGCATCAATGAAGTGGCCCGCTGATTCCACCGGAACCAAATTCAAAATGGCTCCCTTAGAAAGGATATATGTCCGCAATGCACGAAAATAGGCACCGTTGTTCATTGACTGAGGGACGACAAAGGCCAGAATCCCTCCAGGACGGAGCAAGGACAAACCTCGGCTAATAAAAAAGGAGAAGATGTTGGGACGCCCCGAAATCACTTCCAGAAATCGATTTCTGATTTCAGGGTTGACCGCCAACTCAAAGTAGGGCGGATTACCGATCACCAGATCCCACTGACCCGACTCCCCACTATTTTCCACGAGAGCATCCCGCTGGACGATCTCCGCCCATGGGCACAGTTTTTTCGCTACTTTGGAAGGTTCTGAATCTATCTCCCAACCTGCCAATTCGGCTTGTGGAAAAAACTTCTTTGCAGATAGAAGAAATTCTCCCGTTCCGCAGCTTGGATCAAGTATTTTTTCAAATCTTGCATCTTTTGGCAATATATTTAATAATTTTTCTCGAATTATTCGTGGAGTAAAGTATTGCCCGAGGCCTTTTCTATGAGAAAGAGCAACATTACTCAAATACCCTAAAGTCAGTGAATCGAACTGTTCTTCGCTTTGTAGTTTTATAAATTTCTTTTTTAAAGAGGTTTTTCTATCTTCTCTTTTTAGAATTCGATCCTTCCGGGCAATGTTCTTAATAAGTTCACTTTGAAACATTAACTCACCATTTCTCCGATAAAACAATCCAGCACTATTCTAGCACAATTCAATAATTCCACCTAAGTCCGACACATTTTTCGTTTCTGTCATCGCCCAACCCAGCATTGAAATGACGCAGTAGAAACCCAAGCATCGGCCGGCACCCTCACTCCATCCTTGGCAAGAAAGCTATTGCGATAGTGCAGATAAAACTTAAACGAGACGCCATCTACAACCGCATTAAAAGAAACGCGATTTTTTTCTGAAAACACAACAGAAACTCCACTGAGTTTTCCATCCTCATGAACAGCATGACTGTATGCGCGAAATCCATTCTCCCAATCACATTCTAACATCCTAATATCACGAAAAGTGCTAGATTTTAAATCAGTTAGGTTTGTTACTCCACATGCTATTTTGCTTAACATTTTTGTTAAATGTATTCGCTTACCATCATCACCATTTATTCCGTCTACTAGACTATCTAACCACGTTTTTACTGCCAAACTGGTTAGGCGCTT
>CAZTNO010000153.1:0-7196 GCA_964614865.1 uncultured Clostridia bacterium | reverse complement strand
CTCTTCAGAAAAGATTCTTCGGACTTCCGCCTAGAAAAAACGGGGGGATGTCAGCAGGAAATCGACCAGCTGAAGATGGGCCAGCAAAGGACGTTGGGCTGGTTTCTTGCGATTCTGGTTATGGCCCTCCTCGGCTCGACCGCCCTCGCCGTCCGCGCTTTCCTGGTGAAGCGAAAGGCCAATCGGGAGATCCAGGTGATGAATACCAAACTGGAGGCCCTGTCGCGCACCGACCCACTCACCGGCGTCTTGAACCGACGAGGCATGATCGAGAAGTTGCAGGCCGAAATCGGTCGCTCGAAACGATCGGGCCAACCCTTCGCCCTGGCCATCGGCGATATCGACGACTTCAAGCGGATCAACGACACCTACGGCCACGACGGGGGCGATGCGGCGTTGCGGCATGTCGTGGAAATCATGAGGTCCCGGTTGCGAAAAACCGACGATCTGGCCCGTTGGGGGGGAGAAGAATTTCTGCTCCTGATGCCCCAGACCGACGAAAATGGGTTGGTGGCGGTGGTGGAACAGGTCCGGGCAGGCATCGCCGACAGTCGGCTGAATTGGCAGGACCGCGAGATCCCCTTGACCATGACGTTCGGCGCGGGGGTCGGCGGCCGGGAAGAATCCCTGGATGAACTCTTCCAGGGGATCGACCAGGCGCTCTATGACGGCAAACGGGGGGGGAAGAACCGCCTGGTGTGTGCCAAGTCCGGCGGACGGGGTTGACTTTTGGCGGCTTGACATTTTTTTCGGGAAATCCTCTAATCTCTCCGGAAACGATCGGTGGGCGCACCGCCGTCCCCGGGTTTCCCCAAGGAGGCCCCCGATGAAGGATATCGACCTGAGCCTGAAGAACCTCAACGACCTGTTCCCGGCCGACTTCACCCAGGAGCAGCTCGCCAAGGCCAAGACCGTTTTTCTCAAGGAACTCTCCTTGCGGGCCCACCGCTTTTACGGCGGCAAGATCGCCACCGTGCCCAAGGCGGGCATCTACGGCTTCAACTGGTTCAACGTGTGGTATACCCCCGGGGTATCCAAGATCTCCACCACCATCCGCGACAACCACGACGCCTCGTTCGACCTCACCAACCGCGGCAACTTGGTGGCGGTGGTTTCCGACTCCACCCGGGTGCTGGGCGACGGGGACTGCAGCCCCTCGGGCGGCCTCGGGGTGATGGAGGGAAAGGCGTTCCTGATGAAGTACCTGGGCGGGGTCGACGGGGTGGCCCTGTGCGTGAACAGTTACAACAAGCAGGGCAAGCACGATCCCGACAAGATCATCGATTTCGTCAAGATGGTCGAACCCAGCTTCGGCGCGGTCAACCTCGAGGACATCTCCCAGCCCAACTGCTACAAGGTGCTCGACACCCTGCGCGAAGAGTGCGACATCCCGGTGTGGCATGACGACGCCCAGGGGACGGGCAGCGTCACCTTGGCCGGGCTGATCAATGCCTTGCGCATTGCCGGCAAGGAGCTGAAAAACGTGCGCATCGTGTTCAACGGGGCCGGCGCATCCAACACCACCATCGCCCGTTTGATCATCATGGCCGGCGGCGATCCCGGCAAGATGGTGATGTTCGACACCACCGGATCGCTGCACCGCGGGCGCTCCGACATCGAGAGCGACCCCGCCTTCTACCGCAAGTGGGAACTCTGCCAGAGCACCAACCCCGACCGCATCGACGGCATCGAAAAAGCCCTGACCGGCGCCGACGTGCTGATCGCCCTCTCCAAACCCGGCCCCGACACCATAAAGCCCGACTGGATCCGCCGCATGGCCCCAGGGTCGATCGTCTTCGCCTGCGCGAATCCCGTGCCCGAAATCTATCCCTACGCCGCCAAAGAGGCGGGGGCCTACATCGTGGCCACCGGGAGAGGCGATTTTCCCAACCAGGTCAACAACTCGATGGGTTTTCCCGGCATCCTGAAGGGGGCGCTGGTGGTACGGGCGCGCAAGATCACCGACGACATGGCCATCGCCGCAGCCTATTCGGTGGCCAACTTCGCCCAGCAGAAGGGGATCCACCCCGACTACATCATGCCGACCATGGAGGAGACCGACATGTTCGCCCAGGTGGCGGCCGACGTGGCTATGATGGCCATCAAGAACGGAGTGGCCCGCATCCAGATGGGGCACAAAGAGGTTTTCGACCAGACCCTGCGCGACATTCGCGAGGCCCGCTCGGCGATCGAATTGCTGATGCGCGAGGGGCTGGTGGCCCCGCCCGATCCGTCGATGATCCGAGATTCGGTGGAGATGGCGGTCAAGGCCGTCCGCTAAGGATAAGGCCCCGCTGGAGGAGCGCATGATCTGGAAGACCCGCGAGATGGACCCGGTGCGGCGCGAGAACTTGGCCGGCGGCTCCGGTGGAGCCTGGTGCGTCCAGCCGGTGACGGCCGAGAAGTCGGTCGAGGGGAGCAGGTTCCAGATGATCGGCCAGATCACCCTCGACCCCGGGGCCTGCGTCGGTGAGCATTGCCACGAGCGCAACGAAGAGGTTTACTGGGTGCTCGAAGGGACGGGCGAGTACTTCGACAACGGCGTGTGGCGATCGGTCGGGCCCGGAGACCTGATGATCACCTACCAGGGAGAGCGACACGCCCTGCGCAACACCGGCCAGGTCCCGCTGGTCTTTCTGGGGTTGATCGCCCAGTGATTGCGGCCCCGCGCCGCCCTGCCGAAATTACGGGCTGCCGGGGATACGGGGCGCTCAGTCTTTGGGGACGAAACAGACGAGGGCCATCCCGGGAAGGGCACAGAGGAAACTGATGGCAAAGAAGGCCCCGTAACCGAACCAGGCGGTCAGAAAGCCGCTGGAGATGCCGGCGATCAGGCTCCCGACACTCATCAGGCTGGAGCCGATGGCGAAGTGGGCGGCCTTGAACTCCACCCGGCAGATCCGCATCAGGTAGACGGTGAGGACGGCGGTGCCGAGTCCCCCGGAAAACTGGTCGAACCCGTGGGTGAAGGCCACCGCTGCCAAGTGCCCCCCCCCGAGGGCGAGAGGGTCCGGGTTGCCGGTGTTGGCGGCCAGAAAGGGCTGCAACTGGAGTGCCAGCCCCGCATAGATCAGGTTGGTCACGTTCTGGGCCAGCAGGAAGGGCCAGATCAGGCGTTTCATCCCGTACTTGCCCAGCCAGTAGCCTCCGATCAGGGCCCCGCCGATCGAGGCGGGCAATCCGACGGCTGCAGAAATCCACCCGTAGTGCTTGGCGATCCCCAGATCGACGATGAAGGGGGCGACCATGTTGCTGAGCAGGAACTCCCCGAGGCGCGAGAGCAGGATGAAGGCGAGCATGATCCCGATCCGGGGTTGTTCCATGAAACTCAGGAAGGCTCGGGCATGGAACGCTTCGGGATTGCCCACGATCCAGCGGTGCAGGCGGCGGTGAAAGCAGCCGATGGCGATCAGGGCGAAAAGTAGCAGGATGGCGGCGGTATTTGCAAAGTCGACCTTTTTCAGCCAGGGATGGAAACCCACTTGCCTTTGGTAGAGCTCGGAATGGAAGAACTGACGCAGAACCCAGATTGCCAGGGCCAGGGCCAGGGCGAGGCCAATGAACCGGAGGGATCGCAGGCGGAGCAGCAGCTTGCCGAATGGTGATGCCCCCGTCTCGGGCTCGGGGAGCAAGCAAAGATGGAAAACAAAGCAAGCGGCAAAGAGCCCGGCGGCCACGGCAAAGGCGAGGTTCCAGCCCCAGCGGGGGCCGATGAAGGCGATGCCGCCGGTGCCGACGATCATGGCCACCCGGAAGGCCATGACCCGGTACCCCAGATACTTCGATTGCCCCTCCTTGTCCAGCGCGGCCAGGTAGTACCCGTCGATCGAGATGTCGTGGGTGGCGGCAAAGAAGGCGCCGACGAGGAACAAGGCGGCGATCAACGGCAGCGTATGGGCGAGCGGCACCAGCAAGGCCACCCCGATGAACAGGGCGGCGAGGACCCCCTGGGTCAAAAGCATCCACCTGCGCTTGGTGGCGAATTCGTCGATCCACGGCCCCCAGAGGAAACGCAGGATCCAGGGCAGACCGTAGAGCGAGGTCATCCCCACCAGTTGCAGCGAAACCCCGCGGGTGCGGTAGAAGAGGCCCGAGATGGTGCGAATCAGGATGTAGGGGAAGCCCTCGGCAAAGTAGGTCGAAAAACACCAGACAGCGGGCGGGACCAGCTTCTTTTGGGAGGGTTGCGTTTCAGCCATGATCGGGCGGCAGATGTGAGCCGCAGGTCAGGCTCAGGGGGGGGCTCATTCGGCCGGTTTCCGGCCCGCCAGGCGGCGGAGCTCTTCCGAGATCACCGAGATCACCGCCGGCCAGGAGTAGTGCTCCTCGACGTAGGCCCGGCCGGCTCGTCCCATCTGCCGTCGGCGGCTGCGCTGGTGCAGGAAGAGATCGATTGCGGCGCTGAACTCGTCGCCATTGTTGTAGTGGAGGCCCCCCCCCGACGATTCGACGTGCTCCATCAGGGCGGCGCACTCCCGGTTGACCAGCACCGGGGTCTCCTGGGCAAATGATTCCAGGGTGGTGATCGACAGGCTCTCCAGCGGGGAGGGCTGGATCGAGCAGATGGCGCCGCGGAAAGCGGCCCGCTTCTCCTCCTCGGAGACGTAGCCCAGGTAGCGCACCCCCTCCTGGTCGGGCAGATCCATCAGCTTCTTGCCGATCAGGATCAAGTCGACCAGTCGTCGGGAACGGACCCGGGCGAAGTGCTCGAAAACGGCCTCGAGCCCCTTGCCGCGCTCGATGCGGCCGGCGTAGAGCAGGTAGGGGAAAAAGATCGAGTGGCGGGAGCGGAAGGGAGCTTCGTCGGCCAGCGGGGCCGGGTCGAGCCCGGTGCGGACGAGCAGGGTGCGGCCGGGAGGGCGGAACCGTCGTTCCACCAGTTCTTGCTCGGCCCGGGTCAAAAACATCAGCGAGTCGGGGCGGGCAAAGATCGCCTTCATCAGGTCGAGAGAGAGGGGGGGCTCGTCGTGGGCGGTCGGGAAGATGACGATCGGCTTGCGGATCAGGGGGATCCCCTCGACGGTGGGGAAGTATAGATAGGTGAAGAAGAGGAAGACGTCGAAGTCGTCCTGCTCGCGGGCGATGGCGGCGGTGAGGTCGGGGCAGAAGGGGCCCTGTTCGAAGATCCACTTGGCCTCGTTTCGCAAGGCGGGCTGCTCGGCGAAAAAATCGGTCGAGAAACGGTTGAATGCTTCGATGTCGCGGGGGCGGTCGACCTGGAACCGGCGCAAAGTCACCCCGCGCAGGACGCTCTCGCCGGGGCGGAAGTGGTTTTGCCAGGTGACGTAGTCCCGGGCGGTGGTGGTGAACACGGTGACGTCGAAGCCGCAGTGGGAAAGTCGCTCGGCCACGTCGCGGGCCAGGGTCTCCGAGCCGCCGACGATTTCCCTGCCGTAGCGCTGGACGACCGCGGCGATCCGGATCACAACTGCTCCAACTGGGCTAGCATCCTTCCCGGATCGGCCTCCTGCCGGTAGCGGACGATGCGCTCCCGGCCGCGGGCGCGCAGGGTTTCTCCCAGGGCGGGAGTTTCCATGACCTGCTCGGCGAGGGCAGCCACCCGGTCGGGCGCTTTGTCGTGAAAGAGGAGGCCCGCCCCGCCCAGGGTTTCGGGAACGGCTCCGGCGGCGAAGGCCAGCACCGGGACGTCGAGGGTCATGCTCTCGATCAGGGGCATGCAAAACCCCTCGTGTTCCGACATGGAGAGGAAGAGGTCGGCCGAGCGGTACACGGCCAACAGCTCGGGAAACGGGATGTGGTGGGTGAACAGCAGGTCGTCGGCGGTCAGCAGGAAGCGCCCCGCCAGGTCGCGGACGGCCAGGAAATACGAGGGCAGGGTGCGGGTGTTGCCGGCCACGATCAGGCGGACGGCGGGTGAAAGGAACTTCTTGTAGAAGAACAGGACCTTGACCAGATCCTCGATTCGCTTGTTGGGAGAGACCCGGCCGACGAAGACGATGTTTTTGCGGTCGTCGCGGATCAGGTTCAGGAAATCGGCACTCGGGGGAGCCGAATACCGGTCGAGATCGAGCTGGATGGGAAATACCTCGACCCGGCCGTAGCCGAGGGTACGCAACTCTTCCGCGTTGTACTCCGAGTCGGCCAGGCTCAAATCGAAACAACCGGCGAGCTGCCTGAGGTGGTCTCTGCCCCCGGCGACGAAGCGGGTGAGATCGGGCGAGAAGTCGGCGAAAAACCCGGGCGGGGTGACGTTGTGGTAGATCATCACCCGCGGCCCCTTCACCCGCAAGAAGAAGTCGGTCAGAGGGGAGGGGATGGCGAAGTGCAGGATCTTGATCGCCGCCGGGGTCTCCCGGTAGTCGTCGAAGGGGATGGCCTGGCCGGCCAGCGAGGGGTCGATGGTCATGGCCACGATCCGGCTGTCGACGCCTCGGGCGAGCAGGAAGCGGTGCAGGGTCAGGGTCGAACCGCCCACGGCATCGCCATCGTGCAGGGCGGGCAGGAATTGCTCCACGATCATGTCCTTTGGCCTCTCCACCGTGACCGGGGGGGCTGGTCACGGAAAACGGCATCATACCATCCTTTTCGTGACCAAGGCAAGGTCTTCCGGCCTGAGGGACCGGGGGTGCTCCCGGGGCCCCGTTGCCGATCGGGAGACATTGACAGGAGTTGAATTTCAAGGCATAATCGACATCTGATGTCCAAACTTCCCGATTCGCTGACCGTGGTCCTTTCCGCTTTCCTGGCCAACCTGTTCATCGCCCTGCTCAAGTTCGCGGTGGCCGTGCTCACCCGTTCGTCGGCGATGCTGGCCGAGGCCATCCACTCGGCAGCAGACACCTTCAACCAGGTCTTCCTGTGGGTCGGGCTCCGGCGAAGTCGCCGCCAGGCCGACGAGCTCCATCCGTTCGGACACTCTGCCGAAGTCTACTTCTGGTCTTTCCTGGTCGCCGTCTTCCTGTTCACCCTGGGAGCGGTGTTTTCCATCTGGGAAGGGATCCACAAGCTCGCCCATCCCGCACCCCTCCAGCACGTCCCCGTCGCCCTGGGGGTGCTCCTCCTGTCGCTGGCCGCCGAAGGGCTCTCGTTCCGACTGGTGCGGCGGCGAATCGCCGGCGAGGGGCGGGGCCGACCGGTGATGCACACCCTGCGCCGCTCCAAGAAATCGGAACTGGTGGTGGTCTATCTCGAGGACTGGGCGGCGATGGCCGGACTGGCCGTGGCGTTGGTGTTCC
>CAZTNO010000152.1:0-7334 GCA_964614865.1 uncultured Clostridia bacterium | reverse complement strand
AGTGATCGAGTTGAACACCTCGTGCACGTACTTGGGGTCACGCAACATGGCCCCAAGTACTGCACGCTCGGCGGTCTCGTCGTGAGGCAGCGCTCTGGCGAGGTCTGCGGAAGAGGTCACACTGCGGGGGTGGCCTCCTCACCCTCTTTTTCCACCACGATCTTCACCGCCGCTTCCACGTCCCGGAAGAGCTTGAGCACAACGGTGAATTGGCCAAGGCGCTTGATGGGCTCGGCCAGGTGGAGACGCTTGCGTTCGATGGTCACTCCGGCGGCGACGAGTTTTTCCTCGATCTCGCTCAGGGTCACCGAACCGAACAGCACGTCGTTCTCCCCCGATTTCTTGGTGAAAGTCAGGGTGAGGGCTTCGAGCTTCTTCTTCTGCTCTTCTGCCGACAGCTTTTCCAGGGCCAGTTTCTTTTCGTGTTTTTTGCGACGGGCCTCCATCACCGACAAGTTGTGGGGGGTGACGGGGATGGCAAATTGCTTGGGGAACAGGTAATTGCGGGCGAAACCGCTCTTGACCTCGAGCACGTCGCCGAGATCGCCGATGCGGTCCAGATCCGAAGTGAGGATTACCTTCATGTTAGCCTCGCTTGTTGACGATGTACTTGATCAGCGCCATGTGGCGGGCCCGCTTGATCGCCTTGGAGAGCTGCTTCTGATGGTAGGCGCAGGTGCCCGACACGCGAGCGGGCAGGATCTTGCCGGTCTCGGCAATGTAACTCTCCAGGTTCTTGTAATTCTTGTAGTCCACCAGGTTGACCCGGTCTTTGCAGAAATGGCAGAACTTCTTGCGGGCAGAGTAGTACTTTTTGGGGGGGCGGGAATCGCCGCCAGCGGGTCTATTCAGCATGGGCAATCTCCTTGACGGGAGCGGTCTCGGGGGCGGCAGCGGGGGCCTCGGTAGCCGGCGCCTCGCCTTCCCGTTCACCGCGTGCTTCCTGGTTTCGGCGGCGCAGGGCGTCGATCTTGGTCCAACGCTTGGTGAGCTTGTTGGATTTCTTCAAACGCTCGTCGAGCCGCAGGCTGAGAAACCGCATCACCTTTTCCATCTGCCGCAACCGCTTCTCCACCGCCAGCACGGTGGCGCCGTCGGTATCGGTGGTGAGAAACACGTACGCCCCTTCCTTGAACTTGTTGATGGGGTAAGCGAGGGGCTTGCGTCCCCAGTCGTCGACCTTCTCCACGGTGCCCTTGGCCTTCTTGATGATCTGGGTTACCGTTTCCAAGACCTTCTTGCTGTCCTCTTCGTTGGCTTCGGGGCTGAGGATGAACCCGATTTCGTAGCGACTGACCATATGACCTCCTTATGGTTTGGCAGCCTCTGTCTCCAGAAGCAAGGAGTTTTTTCTCCTGTTGGTATCGTTCATGGTCGCGGTGATGCCCTGCTCGATCACGGCGGCAACGGCATCGGCGGCATCGTCGACGCCCTTCATAAAAGCCTCCCAGCTCTTGCCGCGCAGGGGGCTCAATACGTAACTGATCAAATCGGACACCGGGTGCCCCCCCAGCGGGGCGATGCCGACGCGGATACGGGGAAAGTCGTTCAACCCCAGATGGGCGATGATCGATTTCATCCCCTTGTGGGTCCCGGCAGAGCCGCTGGCCCGCACGCGAACCGAGCCCATCGGCAAATCGACGTCGTCGTACACCACCAGCAATCGGTCCTGGGGCACGTCGTGGTGCTTGCGCAGCAACTTGACCGCCAGCCCCGATTCGTTCATGAAGGTGGCGGGTTTGGCCAGGATCACCTCTTCACCGGCAACCGAGGTGCGTCCCACCCATACGGTGCGGGAAACCATCCTCAATTCGACCCCCCAGCGGGAACACAGTTCGTCCACGCAGAGGAAGCCGGCATTGTGGGGAGTCTTGGCGTACTCCCGTCCTGGATTTCCGAGCCCGACCACGACAAGAATTTACCCCTCCTTCTTCTCGGCGGCAGCGGGAGCCGCCTTGGCTCCGGCGGGGGGGGCTTTGGCCCCGGCGGGGGCGGCCTTGGCAGCTTCGGCCACGGCAGGAGCCGCGGCATCGGTGGCGGCGGCCGATTCGTCAGCGCCCTTGGTGGTGATCGAGCAGATGGCCAGGTGGGGGTTGGAGATATAGGCAACCCCTTCCACGGCGGGCAGGTTCTCGACCTTCACCGAATTCCCGGCGTGCAGCCCCGAGATGTCGATGCGGATATCCCGCGGGATTTTCGTGGGCAGGCAGCGGACCCGGACTTCGCGGATGATGAAATCGAGCAGACCGTCCTCGAGCTTGACCCCGATCGGTTCCCCTTCCAAAACCACCGGAACGTCGATCTCGACCGGCTTGTCCAGGTCGATGCGCAAAAAGTCGACGTGCAGGAGGTTGGTGGACAGATAATCGTACTGGATGTCCTTGAGCATGGCGTCGATCTTGTCGCTCTTGCCGTACAAGATGCGCAGGATCGAGTTTTCCCCGCTCTCGGAACGGAGCACCTTGCGGATCTCGGCGGTACCGACCGCGATCGGCATCGAATCGCTCTTCCCGCCATAGATGATGGCCGGGATCTTGCCTTCCTTGCGCAGGTCCTTGCAAATCCGCTTGCCGGTGCCCGCCCTCATTTCAGCCTGAATCTCCATGATTTCCATGGTTCACCTCGTTACAAAAAATAATTTGGAAACCGACGTCTCCATGTGGATGCTCTCGATGGCGTCGGCGAACAGTTTGGCAACGGACAGCGACTCGATCTTGCCGGTATCCTTCATCGCGGGCTGCAAAGGGATGGTGTCGGTGGCGAAGATGCGCTCGATTTCCGACGTGGCGATGCGCGATTGGGCCTGCCCCGAAAAGATGCCGTGGGTGCAGGCGGCGAAGATGCGCCGGGCGCCACGCTTCTTGAGGGCTTTCACCGTCTCGGTCAGGGTACCGGCGGTGTCGATGATGTCGTCGACGATGATGGCGTCCTTGTCCTGAACGTCGCCGATGATGTGCATCAACTCGGCCACGTTGGGTTCGCTGCGACGCTTGTCGGCGATGGCCAGATCGGCCCCCAGCCGTTGCGAAAAGAGCCGCGCCCGTTCCACCCCTCCGGCATCGGGAGAGACGATCACCGGGTTGTGGAATTCGATCCCCTGGAAGTGGGAGATCATCACCGGCAAGCCCATCAGGTTGTCGACCGGAATGTTGAAGAAGCCCTGGATCTGGGCGGCATGCAAATCGATGGTCAACACCCGCGAATAGCCTGCCGTTTCGATCAGGTCGGCCATCAGGCGGGCCGAAATGGGCACGCGCGGACGGTCGTTCCGGTCCTGGCGGGCGTAGGCGTAGGAGGTGATGACGGCGGTGATGCGCCGGGCCGAGGCCCGTTTGAACGCATCGGCCATCAAGAGCAGCTCCATGATGTGGAAGTTGATGTCGGCGCTGAGCGACTGGATCACGAAGACATCGGCGCCGCGGACGTTCTCATGGCTCTGGAAGCGGATCTCGCCATCCGAGAACGAGGAGAGGGTGCAGCGCCCCAGGTCTTTGCCGAACTGGGCGGCGATCCTCTCGGCCAGCGGCCGGTTGGAACTACCCGAAAACAGGAGAAAGTTTGTGTTATCCATGGTGAAGAGTGCTGGGGCGGGAGGATTCGAACCTCCGAATATCGGCTCCAAAGACCGATGCCTTACCGCTTGGCGACGCCCCAATCCGTTGTTGGTACTCCGATCGTCCGACCACCCGACAGATCCGGACGGCAGGCAGGGCCCTGGTGATCGACGGAATCTGGGCGGGATCACGGAGCAGACCGAACACGGTCGAGCCGCTGCCAGACATCAGAACCATCTCCAGATCCAGATCCGTCATTTGGGCCTTGATATGTCCTATTTGTGGAAAACAGGCGAAAGCAACCGGTTCCAATTGATTTTCCAGAACAGAGAAATTGCCCGTTTCCAGAAAGGTGGTCATTGTACCGGTTCCCGAGCGGTTTGTCAAGGCGAGACGCGAAAATATCAGCCGGGTCGGCACCTCGACCGGGGGGATCACAAGGGCGACCCAGCGGTCGGCAAGCGGCGGGGCCGGGGTCAGGATTTCTCCGATTCCCAGGGCGCGGGCCGTGCCGCCGAGCAGGAAGAAGGGGACGTCGGCCCCGATGGTGGCCCCCAGCGAGATCAGTTCGCTCAAAGGCAAGTCGAGGCCGTAGTGATCGTTCAGATAGAGCAGCACCACGGCGGCATTGCCACTCCCCCCGCCGAGGCCCGCCCCCGGCGGGATGTTTTTCTTCACCCGCACGGTGAAACCGCCACCGACCGAGTAGCGCTGCTGGAAGCTGCGGATCGCCCGGGTCACGGTGTTGGATTCGTCCCAGCCGATGCGGGGGTCGGTCCCGCTGACCTCGATCCTCCCCTCCGGACCGGGCTCGATCTGGATCTCGTCGGTGAAGTCGATGGTCTGGAAGAGGGTGTCCAGGGTATGGTACCCGTCGGATCGTCGCCCGGTGATCTCGAGCCCGAGGTTGAGCTTGGCAAATGAGCGAAGTTCAGCCATCGGGCACCAGTTGCTCGAGGGGCACGAGGCGGTACCCGGCCCGCTCGGGCTCGCGCACCGAAGTCATCCCCGGTCGCCGGGCGCCCAGGGTCAGTTTCAGGATCGTTTCGCCTTGCCGTAGCACGATCGTTTCGGGCGATCGGTCGGGTCGCGGGGAAAGCCGTTCGATCTCGACTTCGGGCAGCGGGTCCTGGGCAGAGAGGGTCCCGTCGGCGAGGAGGCGGAGCGTTTCGAAATCGACCGGGATCCCCCACCAACCGGCCACCAGGTCGCGAAAGCTCCCTTCCCAGCAGGTCCGGGAGCGGCGGTTGGCCACGAACGCCTCTTCGCCGGCACAGTACACCTCGCCCACCACCGTGTTCAGCGGCCCCAGAAAGCGGAAGCGGGAGCTCCGGACGCCCCGGTGCCAGGAAAACCTGCCGCTCTGCTTGAAATCGGGGGCGATCACCGAGAAGCGGCCGCTGATGCGGACGGTCTGGTCGCCCACGGGCGGCGGCAGGGTCGCCACCGGCCGCGGAGCGCAAGCAAAGCCGCACAACGCCAGCGCGGACAAGACCAGCCACCTGGAGGGCAACGGGCGAGCGTGTTTCACGAAGGGTCCATCCTGGGGTGGCTCCATTGTACCACAAGGCGGCTCCACCTTGACCCCGTGCTGGCCGCTGTGTTAGGATCTGAGCCCGGCCGGGGTGGCGGAACTGGCAGACGCACGGGACTTAAAATCCCGGGAGGGTTTCCTCGTAGGGGTTCGATCCCCCTCCCCGGCAGTCTCCCCTACTTCGCTCCCTTGATCCCGATACTGATCTGGAAGACCCCCAGGTTGGTCTTGAACGGGATCACCAGAAAAGGGATGTTTTGCGGATGGGAAATCGAATGGTCTCTGCCGACGATGATGGTCGGCGTCGAGATCGACACCGAGAACCCGGCGTTGACCAGCTGGTTGCGGGCATTGCCCACCACGATGTTGGCGAATTCGCCGATGGCGTCGCGCACGTCGGAGTTGATGTCGCTGAGTTCGTCCATGAACATGGCCGAGGCCACGGCCAGGGCCAGCGGTTTGGGAAACGAGATCACCGCGGAGCCCTCGATTTCGCCGCCCAGACCGATGATCCCGGAGATGTCGGCCGTCAGGACGGCCCCCCTGGTCACCGAGATGTCCAGCTTCTCGGCCCGGATGGCGGCCATCTGCTCGAGATTGTTGAGCATCGACTCGATGAACGGATTGATGTACTTGACATCCATTGATTCACCTCGCGAATACAGGGTAAATCGGGGCCGGTAAAAAGTCAACTGCCGGGGAGCCCTCCCCCCATCCCCTTGAAACCCTCCCGGCGATCGGGTACGATGATCGGGTGGAAACCCCCCTGCTCCGCGAGATTCTGATCCTCCTCAGCTGCGCCCTGGCGGTGCTCCCGTTCTTTCACCGCCTGCGCATCCCGGCGGTGGTCGGCTACCTGTTGACCGGGGTGGTGGTCGGCCCGGGGGTTTTGCACCTGGTTTCCGATTCTCCCAGGATCGACGCCCTGGCCGACATCGGCGTGGTCATGCTCCTCTTCACCATCGGCCTGGAGTTCACTTCGGACCGACTGGCGGACATCCGCAAGCCGTTCTGGATGGGGGGGAGTTTCCAGGTTTTGCTGACCTGCCTCGGCATGACCCTGATCGCCCGCCTGTTCGGTCTCTCGCTGGCCCAGGGACTATTTTTCGGGTTTCTGGTCACCCTCTCCTCGACCGTGATCGTGCTGCGGCTGCTCACCGAGCGCTCCGAGATCCACGCCCCCCAGGGGCGCCTGGCCTTGGGCATCCTCCTCTTCCAGGACCTGGGCGTGGTGCCGATGATGGTCGCCATCCCTTTTCTTGCCGGGGGGAAGCACGTGCTTGCGGGCAGGTCGTTGCCCCTGATCCTGGGCAACACCCTGCTCTTGATCGCTACCCTGTTCGTTCTGCGTCTGGCGGTGCCCCGGCTGATGGGGATCGTGCTGCGCACCCGGATCCGCGAAACCTACGTGATGGCTTCGC
This sequence comes from uncultured Clostridia bacterium, assembly GCA_964614865.1. Classification (GTDB taxonomy): domain Bacteria; phylum Acidobacteriota; class Aminicenantia; order UBA2199; family UBA2199; genus CAZTNO01. Next base: position 825 of record CAZTNO010000152.1, on the reverse strand, counting down.
TGCTCTTCTGCCTCGGCCTCGCTTCGCTTACCGCCCACCTCGGTTTTTCTCCCGCCCTGGGGGCCTTTCTCGCCGGGGTCATCATTTCCGAATCCACCTACAGCCATCAGGTCGCCGCCGACGTCCTCCCCTTCAAGGACGTGTTCAGCAGCCTGTTCTTCCTCTCGATCGGCATGATGCTGAACCTGCGGTTGGTGTGGTTCCACCTGGCCACCTTGCTGGCCCTGACGGTGGCGGTGGTTTTGCTGAAAGGGCTGGTGGTGGTGGGAATCGTACGGGTGATGCGTTTCCCCTGGCGCATCGCCGTCCTCACCGGAATCTGTTTGTCCCAGATCGGCGAATTCTCTTTTGTATTGGCCCGCATGGGGCTCAAGCAGGGGATCCTATCGGCCGAGGTTTTCCAGGAATTCATGGCGGTAGCCGTGCTGTCGATCCTCTCCACCCAGGTGCTGCTGCAAGGAGCCCCCTCGCTGGCGGCCCTGCTGGGCCGGACGCTGCCCACGGCTATGGCCTCCCCTGCCGCGGCTTCCCCCCGGGCGGGTCACGTGGTGGTCGCCGGGTTCGGTTTGAACGGACAGAACCTGGCCCGGGTGCTGAAAGCCGCCGCCATCCCGTTCGTGGTCGTCGAATTGAACTACGACCGGGTGCGGACTTGCCGCGAGCAGGGAATCCCGATCATCTTCGGCGACGTCTGCTCACGGGAAATCCTGATTCTGGCCGGGGTGCCGACCTGCAAGGTCTTCGTCGGCGCCATTTCCGCCCCACTGGCGGCGTTCCAGGCCTTGAAAATCGTCCGCGACCTCAATCCGCGGGTGAAGTCGATCG
>CAZTNO010000151.1:0-7342 GCA_964614865.1 uncultured Clostridia bacterium | reverse complement strand
GGCGAAATCAACTTCCAGGGCGGGGAACGGCGCACCTTCTACAACCAGTATCCCTACGAACGGCCCACCGACACCTTCGAGTCGGGATTCAAGATGAGCTCCGACGACTACTGGCAGCGCCTGCACCTGAGCCCCCACATCGCCGCCCTCAACCTCTTCTACTACTTCTTCGGCCGGCATACCGGCATGGTCATCTACTTCTTCCCGGCCGTGTTTTTGCTGATCCTGTTCTTTTTCGGCAGGAAATCGCCAGAGGACTGGCTGCTCTTTGCCGCCATCGCAACATCCATCCTGTTCTACCTGGTGATCACCCCGGAGAATTACTTTGGCGGCGGCGGGTCGCTGGGCAACCGCTACTTCCTGTCGGTCTACCCGCTGTTCTTCTTCCTGGCCTGGAAGACCCGATCGCTGCGCTTCTCGCTGGTCCCTCTGGCGGCGGCCATCGTGTTTCTGTCGCCGATCTACATGGACAGTTTCTCGCTGTCGGCTTCGCCCCGCCTTCCCGGGCAGGGTTTCCCCATCCGCCTCTTCCCGCCCGAGAAGACCCAGTACGCAACCCTGCCCAGCAACACCAACCCTCGGGCCTACAACCGCAGCGTGAACGGCAAGTACAACCTGTTCTTTCTCACCGACGCCTACCACGCCCTGGAAGACGAGAGTTTCTGGACCGTGGGCGACCTCAAGTTGGAGATGTTTTTGCTGGCCCCCGCTCCGGTCTCCGAGTTCACCGTTGTTTTGAAGAACCATCCCGGCTGGAACCGGGTCCGGCTGCAAATCGAAAACCAGCGCCGGCGGATCGTCTTGCCCGCCAACGCCACAGTGCGGGTGAATTTCCGCGGCGTCCCCTTCCTGCGCATCGGCGAGCGGGCCCTCTACCTGGTCACCATCCGCTCTGAAAAGGAATTCACCCCGTTTTTCGATGCCGAAGGCAGCAGCGACCGCCGCCGGCTCGGGGTGCAAGTGCGCATCGAGCTGACCCCCTGACGGCTCGAATTCCGTTCCTACATCAGTGATGATCGAACAGGCTTGGAGGCGATCAGCCCCCTAAAGTTCCGGGGAGGTGTGCACCCCGAGATCGTTGATTTTACGGGTTTCCCTCTGGCTTCAGGGGCCAGAGGCGCAGGCCGGGTATTTTCTTGAAATGGGCGTCATAGCTGACCAGAAGGGCCCCATTCTCCATGGCTTGGGCGGCTATCCAGAGGTCGTGGATGGGCAATGGAGTGCCCGCCTTTTTTTGGTTCTGCTTGATGTCGGCAAAGATCTCCGCCGTCTCCTCGGTGGCGGGGCAAACCCGCACTGTCCGCGCCTGCATGAAGCGATCAAGGATCTGGCGGTTTTCGTGTTCGCGATTACCGCCCTTGAAGCCGGCAAAGAGCTCAGCCAGCACGAAGACCGGTATCAACACGGTTTCCGCTCGTTGCAGTGAGTCGCGTATTTGGGTGTCTCCGGCCAGGAACCGGATGATGGCATTCGTATCGAGAACGATCCGTTTCATGCCCAATCTCCGGGATCGACGGTGGACAAGTCGGCGATCCCCAGCGCGAATTCATCGGCCTGGGCGGCTGTCCAGATACCGCAAAGCTCCTTGAATTCGGGAATGTCATTGCGATTCTCAGACAATCCCATCGATCGCTCCAGCACTTGCTTGATGGTTTTGTTCAAGCTGAGCCCCTTTCTTACCGCCTCCTCCTTGAGTTTTCGGGCCAAGTCGTCACTCATGCTGTGGACTGTGATTTGCATGTGCGCCTCCATGAGTCATAATAAGAGTCATTGTTAATCATATTATGATTCATAATGAAGGTTTTTTCAACCCTGGGGAGCATCGGAATCAGGTCTCCAGATTCCAGAAATCCCCAATAGTGACGGTGCTTTACATAATTACATTTCGTTGGGAACTGAGGTCAGGGCAGGTTTTTTCGGCAAAAAAGGCCAACTCAATCCCTTCTCCCCATTTTTGTGCGGGATAGAGTTTCCAAAAAAACAAAAAAAAACAAAGTCCGTCCCTGAGGCTCAGCCCTGGACCGGCTGGCCGCACTCGCCGCAAAAGCGTGAACTTGCCGAATTCTTGGCCCCGCACCGCGAACACTGGTTGAGGCTCAGCGACTGGCCGCAGTTGTTGCAAAACTTCCCCTCGCCGGCAGGCTTGCCGCAGGCCGGGCAGAGGGTCTGCTTGGTCTCGATCTCGCCGCGAAAAACGGTGGTGTTCTGGGCCTTGTCGCGGATGTCCTGGACCATCTTCTCGGCCTTGGCCGCGGCCACCTCGACGTTCTGGCGCGGGGCATCCTCGACGCACAAGCCCTCCTGCTCGTTCCAGTCGGCTTCGCATACCCACTTCTTGCAGCGGGGGCAGCGCTGGAAGTGGCCCTTGGCCTCGTTCTGCGCCTGGGCGAAGGCCTCCTCGTGTTCCTTGTGCCATTCGGGGGTCATCCCCTCGAATTTCCCGGAAATGACATCGGCGCCCCGCTCGACGTGATGGCCCAGGTTGCTGTTGCCCAGCACCGAGGCGCCGATTGCGAAGGCCTTGCCCAGGTTGCGGAACAGCTTGCCCTTGTTGTAAGTCTTGGACTCGCAAAAGGAGCCCTTGTACCCCTCCTGGCACAGGTCGCAGAAGAAGGTGAACTGGAAGCCGGCATCGGTGCTGTTGTCGGCGAAGTTGTCGGTGAAAGGTTCCACTGCCATTTCGGGTTCTCCTAATGTGGAATTAAAGCGGTTTTCCGCACTTATGGCAATTCGAACCCAGCGGGGGCTGTTCGGCTCCGCACTTGGGGTTCTTGCAGCGCACGGTCAGGCGGGCGCCGCAGTGGTCGCAATGGTCGGCGAAGAAGGTCTCGGTAAAACACTCAGGGCAGGTGGTGCGCAGGCTCCGGCCGCAACGGGCGCAGGCCACCCAGCCTGTCTGGATGGGACTCAGGCACTGGGGGCAGCGCAACGGCCCCGACGGATTGGTCTTGCCGCAGTGGGGGCAGGCGGCGCTGTCAGTCGGCACCAGCTTGTGGCAATATCTGCACGGGTGTTGGTATCCGGCCATTTTCACTCCTTGCCGGGGACTTCCCCGGCGGGGGGCAGCAGAAACTTGCGCCACGATGAGGAATCGCTGCCCGGTTGATGCACGACCCGGCCCAGAAACGAAGCGCGCAAAAAGGCCAGTTCGGGCAAGCGGTCTGCCGCTTCGGGGCAGGAGAGGTCGCCGATCCTGAGCGATTCCGGGGCCATGAAGATCGGCTCGCGGCGAAAGTGGATCACCCGCAAGGCCCCGGCCAGCCGAGCGACCGAGGCTCTGGCCAGCGCTTCGATGCGCTCTCCCGCTAGGGCCGCCAGGTAGTCGGGTCGATCGGCCAGGCGGAAGAACAGTTCCGCCCTCCCGCCCCCCTCCTCGCCTTCCTCCCGGGCCAGGGCAAACGAGGAGAACCCCACGGCATTGCCTGGATCGGTGGCGTTTTTCCCCCAGTAGGGGACCAGCAAAAACAGGTCGGATCCGCTGAGAGAGCCCATCAATCCACGCTTGAGGCCGATCATGGCGGCTTCGGCGTGGCCCTGGGCGAGGGCGGCGGCAAGTTCGTCCGCCCCCCGGGCCTCGCGCAGTCGTTCCTGCAACAGCTGCCAGACCCGGGGCAAGCGTTCGGTCAGGCTGGCAACGGACACCCCGCGCCCGTCGGCGAGGAGGAGCGACGCGGCTTCGAGATCGTCTTCGCGGAGGCCGTCGAGCAAGGTGGCGAGGGCCAACCGGTGGGCCTGGCGAAGCTGGCTGCGGGCTTCGGCGATTTCCTCGGCCAAGGGTTTGAGCCGATCGCCGAGCCCCCGGAATTCCAGGCTCCCCCCGTCGTCGAGGGTCAGCCGCAACTGCCAATCCGGGGTTTCGATAGCGGAGATCGCCGCCAGCGGGATCACGCTCACAGCGCCTGCGGCAGGGATCCAGGCGAGGGCGGTTTCGCTGAGGCGCAGGGCGGCGCGCTGCTCTATGACCGGGCCGGCGGAAGGGCGCAGGATGCCCAGGGCCACGTCGACGAGCAGGCGATCGCCTCCCGGAGCCAGGTGTTTGCGCAGCCGCAGCGGCTCCCAGCGTCTCCGGAGTTCGCGTACGAAATCATCGTAGCAGTAGCCCAGCCGGTCGATCACCAAAGTTTCCCCGCTCTCCAGCGTCAGGTCGATGCGGTAGTCTTGGGCATGAATCGCTTCGATCCCCGCGTAGGTCAGCAGGGGGGCGTCGGGGGAAAAACCAAGGCCCTTTTCGCCGAGCGACACCTTGCCCGAGGTGGCAGCGTCCGCCCGTTGGTTTGAAAACCAGCGGCCATCGCAACGAAAAGGAGAGTCCTCCGCCCTGGTCATGGTGTTTTTTTCGCTCAGTCGGTAGCATAGCCAATTTTTACTGCCGGGGCAAGTGCCTCAGGGGAAAAGGCGCTTGTCCGTATTGACTTTCCCCCCCGGCTCCACTAGAATCAGCGCCGCTTTGCCAGGGATCGAGGTGAACCATGCAAATCAAGGTGAACGGCAAAACCGTGGAGATCTTCTCCGGGGCCCGAGTACGCGACGTGCTGCGCAAGTATTCGGCTTCCGAATGGAAACGGGTGAAGCGCCACGAGAAGAAGGTCTGCGACCGCCACGGACACGAAATCGGCCTCGATGGCGAACTTGCCGAGCACGACGAGTTGATTGTCCAGGACGAAAAATCTGCAGGGGAAAAGCCATGAGCGGTGTTTGTTTTTCGCTTCCCGTGCTGGTTCTCTTGCTGGGCTTTCTGCCCGGCCCCTTCGCTTGGCAAAAGGGGGTCGAACCGGTCGCCAACCCGAGCGAAAGCCGCATCGTCCTCTTTCACCTCAACGACGTGCATGGCAAGATCGACGCCTTTGCCAAGGCAGCGGCGATCATCGAACAAGAAAGGCAAGGGGGAGCCGAGGTGTTCGTCGTATGTGCCGGCGACAGCTTTACCGGCAATCCGGTAATCGACCAGTACGATCCCCCGGGCGAGCCGATGTGGGAACTGCTCAACCGGCTGGGAGTCGATTTGCTCTCCCCCGGCAACCACGAATTCGATTACGGTCTGGACAACCTGGGCAGGTTCGCTTCCCGGGCCCGTTTTCCCCTGGTCTCGGCCAATACCATGGCCCCGCCCGGGGTTTTACCGCAATTGCGTTCTTCGGTGGTGCTGACCACCCACAGCGGGGTGAAGGTCGCCGTGTTCGGTCTGATCCAGATCGAGGCGGGTAGCGGCTTGCCCTCCACCCATCCCGACCGGGTGAAGGGGCTGCGCTTTGCCGACCCTTTGGCCAGGGCGCTGGAGCTGAAGCCATTGCGGGCCGAATGCGATGTCCTGATCGCCCTGACCCACCTCGGCTACGAGCAGGATTTGCTGCTCGCCGAGCGGATGCCTGAGCTCGACGTGATCATCGGCGGCCACTCCCACACCCGGGTCGATCCTGCCGAATCAGTTCACGGGGTGCTGATCGCCCAGGCGGGTTCCGACAGCCGTTTTTTGGGCCGGGTGGAGCTGCGGGTCCGCGACCGCCGCCTGGTGGAAAAGCGGGGATCGCTGATCGACCTGAAAGAACCCCATCCCGAAGTCGCCGCGGTGCGCGAAATGATCACCCGCTTCAACCAGAACCCTGCCTTTTCCCGGGTGATCGTCCAAGCCCCTCATGAAATCTCGGGTAAAGACGCTCTGGGCAGTCTGATGACCGATGCCCTGTGCCGGGTGCACGGGCTCGATATCGCCTTTCAGAACGACGGGGGGATCCGGTTAAACCACCTGCCGGAAAAGATCACCCTCAAAGACATCTACACCCTCGATCCCTTCGGCAACCAGGTGGTGCAGATCGCCATGAACGCCGCCGAGATCCGCTCCCTGATCGCCAGTTCGTTTGCCGGCAGAAACGAGGTCGACCTCCAGGTTGCGGGCATTTCCTATGTGATCCGCTGCGACCGGGACGGCCGTTTGATCGACATCCAACTGCGCGCCGGAGACGGCTCCCCCCTCCCCGAAGACAAAGAGTTCCAGGTGGGGATGTCCAGCTACGTGGCCAGTTCCTATCCGTTTGTCCATCGCGATCCGGGTCGATCGCTTCAATCCACCACCGCCGCCGCCTTGATCCGATACCTGGCTGGGGGGATCGACCTCGGCCAGTACCGAAACGTACGGCGGGCATTTCTGGAAAAGAGGGCCGGCGACGGCGCCTGACCTCCCGTTTGCGAGGGCCGCCGCGCGGTCCTTGCCAGCCACCTCGTTTCGGGAGTATCATGTTTCTTCGATAACTTAAGGAGTACCGACATGACCGGAACGATGAAGGCCTTGCGCAAGATGTCCCCCGGCCCGGGCCTGGAAATGCAGTCCGTGGCCATTCCGCAGATCCGTTCCTCGGAAGTCCTTGTCCGGGTGATCAAACGGGCCATCTGCGGCACCGATCTGCACATATACAGTTGGGATGCCTGGTCGCAGAACCGCATCAAGCCGCCGGTCACCACCGGCCATGAGTTCTATGGAGAAATCGTCGAGGTAGGCTCCGATGTGCGCCACTACCGGGTGGGAGACCGGGTAACCGCCGAGATGCACGTGGTTTGCAACCAGTGCTTCCAGTGTCGTACCGGCAACGCCCATTTGTGCGAGCACGTGGTCATCCTGGGTGTCGATGGCGACGGTTGCTTTGCCGAGTACCTGGCCATCCCCGAGCTCAATCTGTGGCGGGTGCCCGAGGGGATCAATCCCGATTGGGCCGCCATCTACGACCCTTTCGGAAATGCCGTGCACACCGTCATGGCCGGCCCCACCGTCGGCAAGACGTTTCTGGTGCTGGGCGGAGGTCCGATCGGGCTGGCGGCGATCCCGGTGGCCAAGGCGGCCGGGGCCTCGACCGTGCTGCTCAGCGAAGTGCAACCCTTCCGGCAGGAACTCGGGCGCAAGATGGGGGCCGACCGGGTCATCGATCCCTCGCAAGAGGATGTCCCGACCGTGGTGCGTGAACTCACCCACGGCCAGGGGGTCGACGTGGTCCTCGAGATGTCGGGCCACCCTGCAGCCATCGCCCAGGGATTCCGCTGCATCCGCAAAAACGGTCGCTACTCCCTGCTCGGCATCCCCTCCAAGCCGATCACCCTCGAATTCAACAACGACATCATCTTCCCCGGCATCACCATCCAGGGGATCAACGGCCGGCGCATGTTCGACACCTGGTTCCAGATGGACGCCCTGCTCGTTTCGGGCAAGGTGGACCTCGCTCCGCTGATCACCCACCGTTTTCCCATGGATCAGTTCAAGACGGCCTTCGAGACCGGTCTGTCGGGCAACGCCGGCAAGATCCTGCTGGAATAGGGGAGATCATTTCAGGAAATCGTTCCAGGGGGTGGGTGGGAC
>CAZTNO010000150.1:0-7353 GCA_964614865.1 uncultured Clostridia bacterium | reverse complement strand
CCGACGAACCCGAAGGTTATATCCACCGCAGCGGCCGGACCGGCCGCGCCGGCAAAACCGGGATCTCGATCGCGTTGGTCCACCCCAAGGAGCGCTTCAAGCTGCGCGCCATCGAGCACCGGGTGGGACGCCCCTTCGAGATCATGAAGGTCCCCGGCGGCGAGGAGATCTGCCGGGCCCAGCTCACCTACCAGGCCGAGCGGCTGCGCCAGGCCGTCCCGACCACTCCGCTGGAGGGGGCCTTGCTCACCGTATGGCAGGAGGGCCTCGCCGGCCTCGACCGCGACGACCTGCTGCAGCGCTTCGCCGCCCTTTCCTGCGGCCGGGTGCTAAGCGACTACCGGGGCGCCATCGACCTGAACCGCAAGGAACCCAAAGACCATCCCACCTATCGCCCGGAACGCCCCGATCACACCGATCGGCCCGACCACCCGGGAAGGCTGGACCGTTCCGACCGGCAGAAGAGCTACACCCGCATGATCATGCACCTGGGGCGCCGGGAACGCCTCACCCCCACCGCGCTGATCGGGCTGGTCAACGACGCCTCGGGCCGCCGCGACATCGGCATCGGCAAGATCGACATCCGCGAATCCTTCACCCTGTTCGAGGTGGACGATCGCTGGTCGGAAACCATCATGAAGGGATTCCGCGGCTTCCAGTCGGGACACCATCCGGTGCGGGTGGACTTCGCCCGTCCCGAGGGGCGTTTCCCCCCCCCGCGCCCCGGGACCCCCCGGCCGGCCCACTACGTGGATCGGGAATACATCGGAAAAAAGAAAACCACCACGACCTGAACATGAAGAAGATCAAAAACGTCGCCATCATCGCCCACGTCGACCACGGCAAGACCACCCTGATCGATGCCGCCCTGCGCCAGTCGGGAGTGTTCCGCGACAACCAGAAGGTGGCGGAGCGGATCATGGATTCCAACGACCTGGAACGGGAGAAGGGGATCACCATCTTCTCCAAGAACGCCGCCCTCTCCTACGGGGGGTTCAAGATCAACATCGTCGACACCCCCGGCCACGCCGATTTCGGTGGCGAAGTGCAACGGATCATGAAGATGGTCGACTCGGTGCTGCTGCTGGTCGACGCCTTCGAGGGACCGATGCCGCAGACCAAGTACGTGCTCAAGAAATCGCTCGAGCAGGGGCACTGCCCGATCGTGGTGATCAACAAGATCGACCGGCCCAACGCCCGCCCCGACGAAGTGCTCGACCAGGTGTTCGACCTGTTCGTGGAGCTCAACGCCAACGACGAGCAGCTCGATTTCCCGGTGATCTACGCTTCGGCCCGCGACGGCTACGCCCGGCGCCACCTGGAAGACGACAACATGGACCTCGCCCCCCTGTTCGAGACCATCCTGTCCAACGTCCGCGAACCCGAGGGCGACGAAAACGCCCCGTTGCAGTTCCTGGTCTCGGCCATCCACTTCGACAACTACCTGGGCAAGATGGGCACCGGGCGCATCCACAACGGCACCGTCCGCCCCGGCGACGACGTGATCCTGATGCGCCGCGATGGCGAGCAGCTCCCCTTCCGGGTGACCAAGGTGTTCACCTACGAGGGGCTCAAGCGGACCGCCATCGATTCGGCCAGTGCCGGAGACATTGTCTCGCTCAGCGGCACCAACACCATCGACGTTGGCGAAACCGTGGCCGACGCCAAGAACCCGGTGGCCCTGCCGACCATTTCGATCGACGAACCCACCCTGGCCATGGCCTTCATGGTCAACGACTCGGCTTTTGCCGGCACCGAGGGGCGCTACGTCACCTCGCACCACATCTGGGACCGGCTGCAAAAAGAACTGCTGACCAACGTCAACCTGCGGGTGGAACGTACCGATTCGCAGAAAGTGTTCATGGTCAAGGGCAGGGGCGCCTTGCAACTGGCCATCTTGATCGAGAACATGCGCCGCGAAGGGTACGAGTTCCAGGTCTCCAAACCCGAGGTGATCTGCCGCGAAATCGACGGGGTCCGCTGCGAACCCATCGAGCTGGCGGTGATCGACGTCGCCGAAGAGTACTGCGGGGTGGTGATCGAGATGTTCGGCCAGCGCAAAGGCGAGCTCAAAAACATGACCTCGGGTTCGGGCGGCTACACCCGGCTCGAGTTCCAGATCCCGGCCCGCGGCCTGATCGGGGTGCACAACGATTTTCTCACCGCCACCCACGGCACCGGCATCCTCAACCACAGCTTTTTCGGCTACGAACCCTTCAAGGGGGAGATGAGCCGCAAGACCAAGGGGGTGCTGATCGCCCTCGAGCCCGGGGTTTCGGTGGCTTACGCCCTCTACAACCTGCAGGATCGCGGCACCATCTTCATCGATGCCGGGACTCCGGTCTACGCCGGCATGATCGTCGGCGAACACTGCAAGGAAGGCGACCTGGTGGTCAACGTCAACAAGACCAAGAAGCTGACCAACATGCGCTCGGTGCAGTCCGACGAGGCGATCCGCCTCACCACCCCTCGCCAGTTCACCCTGGAATTGGCCCTGGAGTACATCGAGGACGACGAGTTGCTCGAGGTCACCCCCAAGAACATGCGCATGCGCAAAAAGGTGCTCGACCACCTGGCCCGCAAGCGCTCGGAAAAGCAGAGCGCCTGAGCCTTAGGAGCTTTAGGGTCGGACTTTGTTTTTTTGGAAACTCGATCTTGCACAACATAGGGAAAAAGGGCTGAATTGGCCTTTTTTTCCGAAAAAACCAGCCATGACCGCAACTCTCCATGAAATGTAAAAAAGGAAAGCACCGTCCCTAGTGGGGATTTCTGGAATCTGGAGACCTGACCCCGATGCGCTAGTGGTTTGATAGAATGAGTACTAGGTGCCCAAGTGATATTAGACCCATGGAATGAATGATGTTTCTGGAATATTTGCTTTTTAGCTTGTTGCTTGCGTTTCTTTCGAAAACAATGTGAAGCACGGAGTGTGCGATTAAAAAGCCATCGATGATGATGGCGGTGATGAATTGATGTTGGCTCATGATGGAGAAAAGAAGGATTGAGTATAGGGGCAAGTGGGCAATTGTGAATAATTTATAAGCCTTTTGTTCGCCCATGTCTTTGATGATGAAAAGCATATTCCATTCTGAGTTGCGGATAACGTACAGTATTTTTCGCACATTTGGGAAGAGGAGGGGTGTAGTCCTCCAAGCTTGAAGGAAGGTATACTTCCAATGGCTATCAACCACAAGCAAAAGGAGGACTACATGACGAAGGATATCAGCAAACAGGATGAAAGAGAAGCAGGAAGGGAAGGAAAAGCAGGACTCATTCGGATCGATGAGGATGAAGTCCATGCCCATGTTGACAAGCTTGTCAGGAACACAGTGGAGGACGTGCTGAACTCGATGTTGGATGCCGAGGCAGATCAACTGTGCAAAGCTCAGCGGTACGAGCGCAGCCCGGATCGAGCAGATACCCGGGCCGGGTACTACCAGCGCAAGTTGCATGTAAAGGCTGGTGAAGTGGCGCTGCGTGTACCCAAATTGCGACGGCTGCCCTTCGAGAGCGCCATCATCGAGCGTTATCGGCGCCGGGAAGTCTCGGTGGAGGAAGCATTGGTCGAGATGTACCTGGCTGGCGTCAGCGTGCGCCGGGTGGAGGACATCACTGAGGCGCTGTGGGGCACCCGGGTCAGCCCCGGCACGGTTAGCAACCTGAACAAGAAGGTCTATGAGCGCATCAACGAGTGGCGCAACAGCCCGATCGAAGGGGAGCATCCGTATATCTTTTTCGATGGACTCTGGCTGAAGCGCAGCTGGGGCGGGGAAGTTCGCAACGTGTCGGTGCTCGTCTGCATAGGCGTCAACATCTATGGCTTCCGGGAGATCCTGGGGGTGATGGAAGGAGCCAAGGAGGACCATGAGAGCTGGCTATCCTTCGTGCGTCACTTGAAGAGTCGAGGGCTTACGGGGGTGCGCTTGGCGGTATCGGACAAGTGCCTGGGGCTGGTCGAGGCGTTGGCGGAAACCTTCCCTGACACCATTTGGCAACGGTGTACGGTCCACTTCTATCGCAACGTGTTCAGTGTGGTGCCGCACAACCGCATGGCCGAGGTGGCTATGATGCTCAAGACCATCCACGCCCAGGAAGACCGCCAGGCGGCCGAGGAGAAGATCAAGGCCATTGTTGCCAAGCTTTCGGCCAAGAAGCTCCACGCGGCTGCCAAGATCGTCAGCGAGGGCGCTCACGAGACGCTCAGCTATTACGCCTTCCCCCAGTCCCATTGGCGGCACCTGCGCACCAACAATCCACTGGAGCGGATCATGAAGGAGATCCGGAGGCGAACCAGGGTGGTTGGTAGTTTTCCCGATGGAGAGTCGGCACTGATGCTCGTTGCGGCCCGCCTGCGCCATATCTCAGGCACCCGCTGGGGCACCCGGATATACATGAACATGCAGCGTTTGTGCGAGTGTGACGAAGTGGAGGCATTGACCCCAGCATGATCAAGAGAGCCATTGTCGGAAGAATGTGGAAAAGACAGAGGTGTGGAAAGTCCTGCGGGCTTCCCACACCTCTTTGGATCCCGCTTCGCGGGCCCCACTTTCCCACATCCCATCTTCAAGCTAAGGACTACCCCTCAACAAATGTGCGAAAGATTCTTGACACTACCGAGTTGCGAACTGCATCCATCTCGTGAATGAGAAGGAGTGACAGGATCACTGAGAAAACGGATGTTTCAATGGTTGACATATAAGCCCTTCTTCTGTATCTGGATGTGGATGTGCTTTGTTTTATGTTTGATTTGATTGAGAGGAAACTCCTTTTGCTCATGACCGGATGGTACCCCAGGAAAAAACAAAGTCCGCCCCCTATGACCGCTGGTAGCGCTGGCGCAGGGCGGTGAACCGGGCGATCGCTGCGGGCGAGGTCACCGGACGGTTGGATTCGAAGTAGACGATCCGGCCCGCCTCACCGGGCTCTTTCCCTTCCCTTTCCTCCCGCAACGGGGCCAGGGTTCGAACCAGCTGGTTGATCGTGCCCTGATTGCCGTCGAGCAGATCGATCCTCGGGGGCAGGATTTGGCGAAACTGGGGTCGGAAGAAGAGGAAGTGGGTGCACCCCAAAACCACCGTGCCGAAGTCGTCCAGCTCGAAGGGGGCGAGCCGCTGGCGCAGGATGGGCAGGACCGTCTCGTCGCCGAACTCGCCCCGCTCGGCCAAATCGACCAACTCGGGCAACGGCAGGGGGTCGACCAGCCCCTCGCGATCGACCGCGGAAACCAACTGCTGAAACTTCTCCTCGCGCAGGGTCAGCGGAGTCGCCGCCACCAGCACCCGCTTTTCCCCAGCCAGCCCGTTGTGCACCAGCGCAGGTTTCACCGCCGGCTCCATGCCGATCACCGGAAAGGGGAAGCGCTGCCGCAACTCCCCCACCGCGGCGCTGGTGGCGGTGTTGCATGCCAGCACCAGGGCATCGACCCTTTGGCCGGCGATGAACTCCACCACCTCCAGCACCCGGTTTCTGACCTGGAGGCGGGTCTTTTCCCCGTAGGGGACGTGGTCGGTGTCGGCATAGTAGAGGAAACGGTCCCCGGGCAGGGCGCGCATGGCATCGGTAAGCACCGTCAGGCCGCCGACCCCCGAATCGAAGATGGCGATATTCATGATCGGGGCGACGTCGCTTCTTCTGCCGCAGAAAAGCCGAGGCGTTCCCCGTGCTCGTCCCGCCCCCGGGCGCGCAGGGTGCGCCGGACCTTTTCGTCGAAGTACTCTTCGAGGATGCGCTGCTTGTCCTCCCCTTCCAGGATGCCCACCGCCCGGGCGATCGCCTCGTAGGTGGAGACCTTGTCCAGAGAGGGCTGGGTGCGCAGCAGGTAGCGGGAGGCGGGCCCTGCCGGCAGCTTCAGGCGGGGCAACTGGCAGATGCCCGCCTCGCGGCGGACGGCGCTCTTGGCCTGGCGCCAGGAGCCGTCGGGGACCACAATCACCAGCGGCTTTTCCAGCGAACAAACGAAGGCCTCGTTGAGCTCCACCGCATCGTCCGCGGGAAAAAGCACGTAGACGGCGGCTCCGGGCCGGGCGAATTCACTGCCGGGGATCATGCGGTCCTTGAGGCCTCGCAGCAGGATCTTCGTGCCCGGCATGGCCAGTTGCGCCAGCCGGGCGGTGTTGCTGGCACGTTGAACCTCTTTTGCATGGCAGACGATGATGAATTCGGTGCGGATGGCCGGGCGGGGAGCCAGCGCGCAGATACACTCGTCCCGGGGCAACCCGCACTGCGGGCAGCGGGTGCTCTTGCCTCGTTCCCGGCTCGGATGGGTCATGGGCGCGTGGGTCTCCGGTCCGGCCGCCTGAACGCTGCCGGAAGCCCGATTGTACCGCGGAACGGTTATCCGGCCAAGTAGCGAGCCCTCGCCCGGTCCCGGGAATTGCCGGGGAGGCCCTTTTCCGGTATAATCCAGGCCGTCTCCGGCACCCGCCAATCCACCCGGGAGTGACCCATGAACGTTCTCGCCCTGTTGCTGGCCCTGCTACCCATCCTGGTTGTCTTCCTGCTACTCACCCTGCGCAAAATGGCCGCCGACCGGGCAGGCCTTGTCGGTTGGCTGGTGACGGCGGCGGTCGTCTGGCTGTGGTGCGGCACCCCGCCTGCCCAGGTTTTGCAAATCAGTCTGGCCGGAGTGATCGCCTCGTTCCCCATCACCCTGATGGTCGCAACCTCGATCCTGCAGATCACGGTAATGCAGGAAACGGGGGCCATCTCCCGCGTCGTCTCCCTGGTAAAAGCCATTGCCCCGCAGAGCCCGGTGGCGCAGATCATGATCATCAACGTCGGCTTCGGCACCCTGCTGGCCGCCCTGGGGGCGACCCCGGTTTCGATCCTGCCGCCGATCATGCTGGCCCTCGGGTACTCGTCGCTGGTCTCGATCGCCCTGCCGGCCATCGGCTACGATGCCCTGTGCACCTACGCCCTGCTCGGCATCCCGGTGGTGGTGTTCGCCAACTTCGTCGGTTTGCCGGTCGACCAGGTCGGCGGCTACTTCGCCCGCTACATGCCGATCATCAGCACCTGCATCGCTTTTGGCATGCTCTGGATCGTGGGCCGCTGGAAGATGATGGTGCGGGGCTTTCTGCCCACCGTGCTGTCCGGGGTCACCGCCGGCGGCGTGGCCATCGCCATGAACGCCATCCACCTGGTCACCCTGACCGGAGTGGCGGCAGGGGTGGCGGTGGTGGCGGTGATGCTGCTGTACCTGAAGCTCTCGGGGCAACCGCTGGTCGACCGGGCCAGGTTAAAAGAGCGCGAACCCGGGCACCGGCCGGAGATGTCTCTTGGGGCCGCCCTCTCCCCCTGGCTGATCCTCACCGGCGCGGCCTTTCTGGTCAACGCCCCCTTCCTGCCCCTGTT
>CAZTNO010000149.1:0-7363 GCA_964614865.1 uncultured Clostridia bacterium | reverse complement strand
GGCCTCAGGCTTTTCCCGATTGCCGGCGCCGGGCCAAGGGATCGAGAATTGCCGGCAGGGAGGAACCCATGAACCCTGTCACACCAGGGCAGCGGCGCCGCCTGGGCTGGTTGCGCGATCTGCCCGATTTGCGGGATTTTTCGGCCGGCCATCGCGAATTGCCGGCCCGGTTGCGCGGCGGCAACGCCCAGCCGGTGGGCAAGTTGCTGGCCCGGGCCGGATTGGGCAAGCAGAAGACGCTCCCCTCCTCGGTCGACCTGCGCGAGGGGTGTCCGCCGGTCGAAGACCAGGGCAACCTGGGGTCGTGCACCGCCCAGGCCGGCATCGGCCTGCTCGAGTACCACGAGCGGCGCTCGGCCGGGCGACACCTCGACCACTCGCGGCTGTTCCTGTACAAAGCCACCCGGAACCTGATGCGGCTGGAGGGCGATACCGGGGCCAGCCTGCGGGCCACCATGGGGGCGTTGGTGCTGTTCGGCGCCCCCCCCGAGGAGCACTGGCCCTATGACGAGACGCGATTCGATGAAGAGCCGCCGGCTTTTTGCTGGGCTTTTGCCCAGAGCTACCAGGCCCTGCAGTACTACCGCCTCGACCCCGCTGGCAGCGAGCCGGCGGCGGTGCTGGCGGCGGTGAAAACCCATCTGGCGGGGGGGTTGCCGCCGATGCTGGGTTTCACGGTCTATCCCTCGATCGAGCGGGCGGCCAAAACGGGGGCGATCCCCTTCCCGGCACCGGGCGAGCGCACCCTGGGAGGCCATGCGGTGATGACCGCCGGCTACGACGACAAGAAAAAGATCGCAATCGGTGGCGGCGGCCAGACGGTGGGCGCCCTGCTCATCCGCAACTCCTGGGGGCCTGACTGGGGCCAGGAGGGGTATGGCTGGCTGCCCTACGAGTACCTGCTGCGGGGGCTGGCGGTCGACGTCTGGGCGATGCTGCTCGGCGAGTGGACCGAGGCCGGGGAATTCGGCCGCGAGGACTGACGTGGCGGGCGGAGTGCAATTCACCCTCAGCGGGTCGGCCGAGCGCTACCGTGGCAAGATCTCGGGGCGGGGCAGTTTGGTGTTCGAGGTGGATGCCACCCGCCTGCAGTTCGCCCTCGACTACAAGAGCCGCAACCAGGTGGTGCTGACCCTGTCGGGCAGCCAGGGGATCAAACTCTCGGCAGACGACAGCCTGGCGTTCACCGGCAGCTTGTCCCGCGACCTGATGGGCCGCACCTGGCAGGGCGAGTTTGCCGTCAAACTCAAGATCAACGCCGCCGTGGCCGCCTCGCTGAGCCAGGAGTTCAACGAAAAGGGGGGCAAGACCCAGGTGGCCTTCACGATCAAGTTGTGAGGGGCGAGGGACGGACCGTTGAAAACTTGAAACTTTCAGCGGGCCCCACCTCTTTTCGGTGACTATGGAGCACCCTGGGAATCATGGCGCGGACATGGGGAGAGGTAGTGGCTCTTTTTCCAGTCTAGACGGGAATCTCGAAGCGCTACATACATTTTACTCAATCGTTGAGTAAATTTGCTCAGTGATTGAGTAAATTGTTGACGCGCCGATCCGGATGCTCCATAATCATGGGTATGAGCTACCAACGACCGATGTGCCACCGCCTGCGGGAAACCCTCGCCCACCCCACCCCGGTCGTGCATGTCCTGACCGGCCCACGCCAGGTCGGCAAGACCACCATGGCCCTGGAAATCCAGCAGAAGATCGGCATCCCGGCGCTGTACGCCTCGGCCGACAGTCCGTTGCCCCCCGATGCCACCTGGATCGAGAGCCAGTGGCATCGAGCCCGGGTTGAGGGCACGGCCGCCGGTTTCCCGGTACTGCTCATCCTGGACGAGGTGCAGAAGGTACGCGGCTGGAGCGAGGAGGTCAAGCGCCTCTGGGACCAGCGCGACCGGCAACGGGAGATCCGTTTGCTGCTGCTCGGTTCTTCGGCCTTGCTGATGCAGGCTGGTCTGTCGGAGAGCCTGGCCGGGCGTTTCTTCCTTCATCGTTGCCCCCACTGGGGGTTTTCCGAGGTCCGCGACGCCTTCGGCTGGGACCTGGACCGTTGGCTCTACTTCGGGGGGTACCCGGGGGCGGTCTTCTTCGCCGACCAGGAGGGCGATTGGCGGCGCTACGTGGTCGACTCGCTGATCGAGACGGTGCTGGCCCGGGACGTGATACAACTGAACCGGGTGGCCAAGCCCGCCCTGTTGCGCCACCTGTTTGCGCTGGCCGCCACCTATCCGTCGCAGTGCGTCTCCTACACCAAGATGCTCGGACAGCTCCAGGATGCCGGCAACACCACCACCTTGGCCCACTACCTGCAACTCCTCTCTTCCGCCTTCCTGGCCAGTGGCCTCGCCGGCTTCTCGGCGGGACACGAGCGCCAGCGGGCCAGCAGCCCCAAGCTTGTGCTTTGGAATAACGCCCTGGTGAGCGCCCTGTCCAGCAAGACCTTCGCCGATGCCCTGACCGACCCGGCCTGGTGGGGTCGGCTGGTGGAAAATGCGGTGGGGGCCCATCTGCTGAATTCGCTGCCGCCGCTGGAGTACTCGGTCACCTATTGGCGCGAGCGGAATGCGGAGGTCGATTTCGTGGTTTCCCGCGGCCGCCGGGTGTGGGGGCTGGAGGTCAAGAGCGGCCGCGGTGGCAAGTCCACCGGCCTGGCCCTCTTCCGATCGCGTTTTCCCCAGGCGCGCCCCCGGCGGATCGGCGGGGGGGGGATCCCGCTGACCGAGTTCTTCGCCCGCTCCGCCTCCGACTGGTTGGCGGAATCGTAGGGAGCTCTAGAGGGACGGACCTGGACCAATTGACAGTTTGCACAATCAGCCTGCAAACGGGGGTTTAACGGAACTGAGTGGAATCTGGCATGGTCTGCAAACGGTTTCCAGAAAAGGCTCCCGGAGAATTGTCAAATTGTCCAGGTCCGTCCCCGGCATACCAGTGTCCCCGGTATACCAGTAACTCTATATTTCTACCCACCCCGTCGATTATCCTCAAACATCTCCACCTGCATTAGATGCCTGAGCCGCCAGACCATCTTGATCGGCCGGTCGCTCTCATGACTCACCATTTCCACAGGCCCTAGATAGGTAAACGGCACGGTGACGTTGTTTCGCTTTTTCTGGTCACGGGCAAAGACCAGAATCGTGTAACCCCGCTCCTTATGGTGAATCAGGTTCTGGCCTTCGGTGTGATGCTGCGCGGTATTCGCCTGGGACTCCCAGTGCATGAGCTCCCTGCTGATGGGGTAATCGGCATACATGGTGCTCGGTGAGAACTCCTTTTCGGTTTTTTGAAAGGTGACTAGCAGCACGTAGGTTTTTACGTTAGCGAAATGAAACAAGCCGACGCCGGTCTGCCCGGCTGTCTCCAGATTTGCCCTACCAAAGACCGCCTGAATTTCCTTGCCGCTGTAATGAGCGTGCAGCTCCAGCGGGCAGGCATAGGGGAGCTGTGGAATCAAGCCGCTCACCTCGGTGGTATCCTGAGACCAGGCAAGAATTTCGTCAAGGTCGGCCAGGATCGATGGATTACGTGCCAGACGGCGGAAGGCATCGTCCAGAGAATTGATGTCGAGATTACTCCCCTTGTCTCCCCAGAGCCGATAGTAAACCGACATGACGGCTTCCCCTGCCAGCGCCAACGCCTCTTCAATGGCACCCTGGGCAACCTTTGCAAGCACCTGTCGTAACAGGGCGACCTCCTGCGGACCGTTGATGAACGTTGCGCGCAACAAAATCTTCTTCAGCCGCACGAGATCAGGATCAATGGGGATCGGTGTTAACAGTGCATTGGCTTTCCACTCAGACCATGACTTCGTGGCCAGCAACACTTCTGGTTCATAATCGTGGTATCTGATGAAATTACCGAAGGTCAGTTCCTGTTTACTTTCGCTGGTAAAAGTCTGCAACCGGTCGGGCACCTGCACGGCTAGGCGGCCCAGGTTCTCCCTAATGTTCTCAAGCACGTACTGCCGTGAGAGGCGGTCGAGCTGAATGGAACAGCCGGCCGGGAGGTGGGGGAAATCCTGCTCCACTTCCTTGTCGATGGAAAAGCGGTGCCGGGGGAGGAGCGCTTTCAGTTTGGTATCGACTCTGTAACGTCGATGGGTTTGGCCGACAAAATCCAGTACAGTGAGACAGTCCTTGCCTGGGGCATGACGCAGGCCGCGCCCAAGTTGCTGCAGGAAGACAGTCAGGCTCTCGGTGGGGCGGAGGAACAGAACCGTGTTGATCTCCGGGACGTCCACCCCTTCACTCAGCTTGTCCACAGTAAAGAGGAACGTAATCCGGCCGTTTTTCAGGTCAGCCAGTAGTTCTTGGCAACGATCACCATCTACCCCTGAAACAAAGGCAGCAGACGGAATCCCAATGCTGGCGAAGCTTTCCGCCATGAACTCGGCATGCTTGATGGAAACACAGAAACCGATCCCCTTGATGGCGGTAAGATCTGGCTCGTAGTGGTGGAGCGCTGCAACGATGGCATCGACGCGCTGCCGGGCTTTCACATGATCCAGCACATAGACGTTCTCCAGAGCTGAAGCATCGTATTTGCCATTGCGCCAGAACTGCTCGCCGTTGATGGCGATCGGGTCGGCAACGCCGAAATAGTGGAATGGGCAGAGGAGCTTTTCCTCCAGAGCTTCCGGGAGACGAATTTCGGCGGCAAAGCGATTGCTAAAGTCGGCAGCAACGTTGTCACCATCCATCCGCTCCGGAGTAGCGGTCAGGCCGAGGAGTATCTGCGGCGTAAAGTGATCAAAGAGCGGCCGATAGCTGGAAGCGGTGCCGTGATGAGCTTCGTCAACCACAATGTAATCGTAAAAGCCACTCCCCACTTGCTCCCAAATACGGCGATTGGTCAGCATGCCAACGGAGCAGAAGAGGTGCTCCAAGCGATTGGCCTGATACTGGCCGACTAGCAGTTCACCGAAATTCTGGTCGCGGAGGACATTGGCAAAGGTGGCTTGGGCTTGCTGGAGAATCTCTTGCCGGTGGGCCACAAAGAGCAGGTTGGCCTGCTTCTGTTTCTCCTCGAAGAAGCGTTTGAAGTCGAAGGCGGCGACCACCGTCTTCCCGGTGCCGGTAGCGGCAATCACCAAGTTGCGCCAGCGATTATGGGCATTGCGTTCCCGTTCCAGCGCCTCCAAAATCCGTTCCTGAAAAGGATGGGGACGCAGATCGAAGAAGACTGCCGGGCCGTTTGATCTGGGATTGCGGGCACGATCTATGGCCGTACGGAACAAGGTCGGATTCTCCGCATCAAAGGGAATGAATTCGCGGCTGTTCCAGTAGGTCTCGAATTCGACAGAAAACTTTTCGAGAATGTGCCCCATATCCTGCGAAGTAACCTTGAGATTCCACTCCAAGCCGCTGGTGATAGCAGCATGAGACATGTTGGCCGAGCCGATGTAGGCCGTGGAAAAGCCACTGTTGCGCTTGAAGTGATATGCCTTGGCATGGAGCCTGGTTCGCTCGGTGTCATATGAGACGCGAACCTTGACGTTCGGCAATTTCGCCAACCACTCCACCGCCGGGGCATCGGAGGCCCCCATGTAGGAGGTGGTAATCAGTCGCACCGGTATATTCCGATCACGCAGGTCCTCAAAGGCCGGCATCAGCAAGCGCAAGCCGGACCATTTGATAAAGGAAACGAGGATGTCCACCCCATCGGCGGAGCCCATCTCTTCTAGCAATTCATGACCAAGCTGGGGTTCCTGGGGTGAACCGGTGAAGAGGCTGCTTTCTGTCAACGAAGTGTGCGGTCGGGGAACACCTGACTTGGCATAATTCGGTGGGGTGATTTCAAGGAGGATCGGCTTTTGATTCTGGATCAGGCGATGTTTGTGGAGGTGCCCTCGGTCCGGTTCACTGGCGACGTGCCCGAGAATATGATTGCAGAGGGCGAGGCGCTTATCCGGATCGGATTCTTCTCGTAAGGCCTGCTCCAAAACCTTGGCCACAAAGGAAGCATACTTGGCAGGTTGTTCCTCTAGGTCCATCTTGCCGAAAACAGTTTTTAATTCGGGTCGCAGAGCTAGGGCATCACTTAGGTATTCATCGATGAGTGCTTCGTATATGCCAAGTGGAATTAGATTTATCAAGTCATTGCCTCATATACCGTGAAAATTAATCTCACTGGATCCAACCCAACGTCACGAACCATCAGCCATTAAATTATTGGAAACTCCTTTTACTCATACCCGGATCGTATCCCAGAGAAAATTCAATTTCAAGCGATCCGACTGGAAATCTTTGAGAGAGCCCTTTAGAGACAAACCCTGACAATTTGACAGTTTGCAAAATCAGCCTGCAAAAAGGGTTTTACCGGAACTGAGTGGAATCTTGCGTGGTCTGCAAGCGACTTTAACACCAAGCTCCCGGAGAATTGTCAAGTTGTCATGGTCCGTCCCCGGTCCATGCCAGCGCCAGCCGATTGACCTCGGTGCGGACAGAGCAGACGTGTTCGAACCCGTCGGGAAACATCGCTGGGTCGAGGCGGGCAAGGTACTTCCCGATCTCTCCCGAGGCATGCAGTCGGTAGAGCGGCGACTCGGACATACGGTTCAGCGCAGCAGCCACCGTTCCCCCATGGATGCCCGGGTAACCCTCCTCGCCGATGAGCAGCGGGCAAACGCCGAGTTCTCCGCCAGCGGTGATCCTCAGGTTGGGATAGGGGCGGAAGAAGGCCTTGCAGCGCATCATCTCCGGGCTGGCCGTGGCCAGGGGGAACTTCCCCTGACGCAGGGCACCCGACGCGCGGCCGCAATCGATGAAACGATTGAGGGTGTTCACCGGGTCCTCGGACAGTCGGCGCATGGAGTCGGAGCCTGGGCCGTAGATTGCGGTGGCGAAGGGCACCAGGTAGTCAAGGTCGTCCCCCTGCCGGATCACCACCGACAGGCGAGGCTCGATGCCCGCCGCCCGCACCCGGGGCAGGGCGTCCAGTATCCGCTGGAAGAGCCCGGGATGCCCTCGCCACCGGTCGTGTCTCGCCTCGGCGCCGTCGATGCTGAACAGGATGTGACTGACGCCATGGAGGCGCAGGTCCGCCAGGAAATCGTCCAGCCCGGCGTAGCGGAAACCTGCCGCGGTAAAGCCCTCCTCCCCCAGCCACCAGCCATTCGTGGTGACCGTGATCATAAGCGGGCCGGGCCAGTGGTCGCCCTGGTCGAGTTCGCGGAGCCTACGGGCCAAGTCGAGCCAACCCACCCCGAAGCGGGTGACCTCGCCGCCGATGAAGTCGAAGCGGCGGACGCCCAGCGACAAGAAGAGTGCCCCGACCTCAGCGAGCCGGCCCATGTCCCGCTCTTGCACCGGCCGGCGGTCGCCGCTGCGACAGTGGCGGCAGCGGAAGTTGCACTCGGTCGTCAGTT